>JAOZNO010000253.1 GCA_029933755.1 Bacteroidales bacterium
TTTAACAATTCCGGAAATTGTACTAATCATCGCAAAGGGAAGAGGAAATAGTGCAGCCATGATGATCACAATACCTCCCCATTTTTCTATAAGCTCAAAATTTTTCCCATATTTACGCTGTATGAATTTTTCAACAGTAGGAAAGCGCCTAATCAGAATCCCAAGAAAATATGCATTGATACCACCGATATATGATAAAGTTCCTAAAACTCCTACTATTAAATATGCATTTTCAGGAAATTTTGCTCTTCCCCATACCATAAATATATCAGGAGGAATAAAGCCCATGAATGATTCTGTAAGAAGGAAAAATGTAAAAACAAAGAATGGATTATGTTGGTCAACAAAGTGTTGAAGTTTATCCTGTTGAAGTTTAAAATCTACTATTTGGTCAAGTACTAAAATTAATACAATTATGCCAACCAGCATAAGTATTAATTTAATAAAATTAATACCCAGAAATTTATATAAACCAGTTCGCTTGTAGTAAGAATGATATAATTCTATTTGTTTTTTTCTTGTCCTTTTCTTCTTTACAGTATTTTTTACCATCTCCATCTGAATATGTCTATTAACATAAGCTGTAAAGTTGAATTTCTTTCAACATTATAAATTATGAGTGTGCAAAGATAATATTAAATACTAATGTCTTGTATTAATACTTCGTTAAGTTTTTGTTTCTCGCAAAGCCGCAGAGACGCAAAGCCTTGATTTTAAACAAATTACCACTATTGTGCAAATCGTCATAATTGCCAGTATGTCAGCTACTTGTGAAAATGCGCCGAACCATTATTGTATCTATACTAAGTATTTTGTCATATAGAAAAGTCAAGGTTTCACATATAGCATGAAGCCTTGACTTTTATCACCTTCCTTAAAAGTTTAGAAAAACGACTATTTCCATTCAGGTAATCTGCCCGGAGTCCAAGGTGTACCAGATTCTTTAAGTAATTTTTCAAGATTAACAATATCCTGAGTTCCAATTCTTTTCAGCTTATTAATTAAATCGGGCATTAATTCTTCAATAATTGCCAGCTGATCTTTCTCTGTTTGTGTAATAGCTGCTGTTGAACTATAATGTGCACTGTTTATATAATTTAACCTTTGGTTAATAGAAGGTACATGAGGTGGAATTTCTTCATAACTTGCCTTGGCTCTTAAGCCATTGAAAGCAAAAAGTACTTCATCCAGTTCTTTTTCAATCTTTCTTACTTTTGTCATCATTTCCTGCGTACCTTTTGGACTATTTAAAATAGTTTGCTTAATGATTAATACTTTTTTCTGTAATTCATTAGCATAGTTTATTACACCTTTAATTAAACGTGCAGTTTCTGAAACCTTTTTCTGAAAATTAACTAATTCTTTTCGGTCAGGCGCGGGTAAGCTTGTGTTATTTAGTGCTTTAACCGTAAACTCCTGTGCAGGAACTAATTCTGTATATTTACCATTATTAACCATCGTCATAGAAACCTTGTACTTACCGGGCATAACCAATAAACTAGCATTACTTTTTTTAAATGGGTCAAATTTATTTCCTTTTAAGTTAATTGGGTTTGTACTTGTATGGCGTAAATCCCAGTTTATACGACTTACACCGGGTGAAGGTTTTTTTGTTAATTTACGTATAACATTTCCTTGTTCATCAGTAATAGTAAATAATAAGTACATTGCCTCTACCATTTTCTCGTCACGTGCTTCTTTCCAGCTTAATTGTTTAATGGGTTTAGCTTCTTTAAATAACTCCTTTTCGGTTTCTTTCCTTTTTTGCTTGTCAGATTTTGGAACTTCATTGATAAAATAAGTGAAAACTGCTCCAAACTCTGGATTTTTTGCAATAAAATAAGTAGCTCCCTGCCCATATTTTTTACCTGATTGGATATATGCTAAAGCATCTTTAATAGGGAAAATTTTTGCTTGGGTAGCTTTTAATTCAGGGCTTGCATTTCGTAAAGGTGAGTAATCATCTAAAATATAGAATCCCCGGCCAAAAGTAGCAATAGCAATATCATTTTCTCTTTCCTGTAAAGCGATATCTCTAACTGCAATTGTTGGTAAACCCGATTTTAATTGAATCCAGTTTTTTCCTCCATTATATGTGTAGAAGAAACCAAATTCTGTACCTACAAATAATAATTCAGGATTTACAAAGTCTTGCTCAATAGTGTGAATTGTACCAGATTTTGGTAAGTCATTGACAATTGAAGTCCAGCTTTTTCCCTTATCAGTGCTTTTTAGCAAATAGGGTTTAAAATCGTCTCTTTTTCTATTGTCAAAAGATGCAAATACAATATTTTCATTAAAGCGTGAAGGAAAAACATCACTAACATATGTATTTGCAGGAATACCTGTGAGAGAGCCAGCTTTGCTCCATTGTTCACCTGCATTTTCTGTTATTTGAATTACTCCATCATCTGTACCAATATATAATAAGTTTTCTTTAACAGGAGATTCTTCCATTGAAACAATCATGCCGTATAAGGATGTGGATACATCTTTTACAACCGCATCTGAACTCCAATATTTCCCCATAACAGGCCAGGTATTTCTATCAATTTTAGCAGTTAAGTCATCACTAATTACTTTCCATGATTGACCACGGTCATCGCTTCTGAATACTTTATTCGCAGCAATGTATAAACGAGTATTTGAAAAATGGCTAATAATAAAAGGTGTGTTCCAGTTCCATTTGTAAGTTAATTCGCCTTTTCCCGGTTGGGGTTTAATATTTAATTTTTCATGACTTTTTTTATCAAATCTATGAATGTTACCATATTGATATTCAGAATAAACAATATTTGGATCTTTGGGGTCAACCCTTCCCCAAAAACCATCACCACCCAGGGTGTTAATCCATTCACCAGATGTAACACCTGAGCTACTAAGATTTCTTGATGGTCCACCTTGGCTGTTATTATCCTGAGTACCACCATAAACATTGTAGAAAGGTAGAGCATTATCTAAATAAACTCTATAATATTGGGTAATAGGTAAATTAGATATTTGTCGATAGTTTTTTCCGGCATCATAAGATTCATAAATACCACCATCGCCACCAATAATAAAGTGATTTGTATCATTAGGGTCAATCCATAAAGCATGGTCATCTACGTGGCGCTTACTTTGGCCTAATTTAGTCCATGTTTTCCCACCATCTATTGTGTAATGAGTATAGGTTTCAACAGAATACACTTTGTTTTCATCTTTAGGATCGCAATAAATTTCATTATAATATTGGCCACTAGCGTGATGAGCACTCATTTTATTCCATGACTCACCCTTATCTGTAGATCTAAAAAAACCTCCGGTTTTACCTTCAGCTTCAATTATAGCATAAACAAAATTTGAGTTAACCGCTGAGACTGCTATTCCCATACCACCAACATGACCTGAAGGCAGCCCTGAAGTAAGTTTTCGCCAGTTTTCACCACCATCTTCCGATTTATATATTGCAGATTCTGGCCCACCTCCAATTTTTGTATGAACATGTCTACGCCTTTGTTCTGAACTTGCATACATTATATCAGGATTATTCAGGTCTATAATCACATTATTTACCCCGGTATTTTCACTGATATTTAATACTTTCTTCCAGTTTTTACCACCATCAATTGTTTTGTATAAGCCTCTTTCGCCCCCAGGCCCCCAAGTAGAGCCCTCAGCTGCAACAAAAACAATATCCGTATTTCGTGGGTCAATAGCAATCATACCTATATGGCGTGATTCTTTTAAACCCATATTTTTCCATGATTTACCTCCATCAACAGTTTTGTATACACCATCGCCGTATCCAAGTGCCCGCTGATGATTGTTTTCTCCTGTTCCTGCCCAAACTATATTTGAATTTTCAGGATCCATAGCCAAACAACCTATAGAATAAGAACTATATTTATCAAAAACAGGCTTAAAAGTTTGACCATTATTGGTCGTTTTCCAAATGTTTCCACTAGCTACACCCACATACCACTCACTATGGTTTTTCGGATTTACAGCAAAATCAGCAATTCGGCCTGATACATATGCCGGGCCAATACTTCTGAATTTTAAACCGTTTAATGTACCAGATGAGAACTTGTCTTTCTCCTCTTTCTTTTCCTCTTTTTTCTTATTATTTTTTTGTGCAGATAATCCACTTGGATTTAAAATTATTACTGCCATAAAAAATACGAAAATGTAATTTAAGGATTTTAAATATTTTGTAATCATAATATAAATCATTTTGGTTTTTAGACTATGAAAGTAGAAAATAATTGGCTAGCAATACAGCAATACAGCAGATTTTTAACATATATTGATTTTTGCATTAATTTATTTGCGTTTTTTGGCATATAATAGTATATTTAACAAATTTTAACAACCTAAATATAAAATTATGAAAAAATTAACTTTAACTCTTTTGAGTTTTACCCTGACATTCTCGATGTTTGCAGGAGGTATTGTAACGAATACAAACCAAAGTGCTGCATGGTCAAGAATGCTAGTACGTGATGCAAGTACTGATATTGATGCCGCTTTTTTCAATCCTGCGGGTTTGACTAAACTTGATGATGGTTTTCATCTTTCATTAAGTAGTCAAACTATTAGTCAAACGCGTAATATTTATAATGATGCCTTGGATGAGAATTATGGAGGATCAACTTTTGCACCTGTTTTTCCTGATTTTTATGCGGTATATAAAACCGGTAAAGTCGCATTTTCTTTTGGTTTTACACCAATTGGTGGTGGTGGAACTGCAGAATTTCCTGATGGATTACCTTCATTTGAAATGCCGGTTTCCGGTGCTGCTGACCTTTTTGCACCTGATGTAACTGGATATTCAATGGATGCCAGTCTAGAAGGTTCTTCAATTTACTTTGGTTACCAGCTAGGTGTAAGTTATGAGATTAATGATATGATTTCTATTTATGCTGGGGGCCGTTACGTAATGGCTAGTAATTCTTATACTGGTGCTATGAAAGATATTTCATTTGTAGCTAATTCTACAGGTGGATCTGTTCCTGCTGATGATTATATGAATGGAGTTGCTGATCAGGCTTATGCTGGTGCTACGCAGCTTTATGGATATGCTGATATGATGGAGCCATCACTTCCTACATATGGTGCATATACCTTTGATCAGGCAATTGATTATGCTAATTCGGAAGGTGATGCTGCTACGGCAGGAGCAATAACTGCATTAAGAGATGGTTTAACTGGTTTAACCGGGGCTGATGCTGGTGATATGACCATAAACGAAGGACATGCAACCTACAATACGTATGGCGATGGCTATACTGCTCAAGGAGATATGATTTCTGCAGGTGCTGACCAGATGGGTGATGGTGCAGTAGATGCCGTGCAAACAGGTAGTGGATTTACTCCAATTGTTGGCCTTAACCTTTCTTTAATGGAAGAAAAATTGAACATTGGAATTAAATATGAATTCAAAACAAACCTTGAGCTTACAAATGAAACAACGACTGATGATTTTGGAATGTTTCCAAATGGAGAGGTCATAAATGCTGATATGCCTGCAATGCTTTCAGTAGGGGTTGGTTACAAGTTAACAGATGCCTTATATGCCACATTTGGTTTCCATACTTATTTCGATAAGGAAGTAGGTTGGGAGAATGTAGATGATATTGATAAAGGTTCTATGGAATATGGTTTAGGACTTGAGTACGCCATAAGTGAACAATTGTTGGTAAGTATGGGTTGGTTGGGTACCAAATCAGGTGTTAAGGATTCTTATCATAATGATCTTAACCAAAGTTATGATACAAATACTTTGGGTCTTGGTGGTGCATACAGAATAAATGACATGCTAAATATACAACTAGGTGGATATTATACTTTTTATAATGAATATGCTATTGAATATGATGGATATAGTCAAACATATTCAAAAACAAATATAGGTTTTGCTATTGGTCTTGATTTCACATTTGGTGGTGGCGGCGAATAAAAAATAATATCTCAGTAAATAAATTTAACCTGACAGGTTTCTAAA
>JAOZNO010001049.1 GCA_029933755.1 Bacteroidales bacterium
GCGTGGGTCAAGTCGTTTATCAAAGTAGTTTTCAAGATAAGCCATTTTACCTTGTTGCTTATTGTCCAGATAATTTTTCAAATGTTGAGCATCCTCACTTAAATAATCAGCTTTTGATATGCCACAAGCAGCAAAGCCAAGGCGTTCTGCCTCGGCTTTTATTAATTCAGTTAAATGTAATTTACTTGTTTTGATAATGCTGTTTTTTAATTTAATATTTACCAAAATAACAAACTGTCTAAAAGTATGATAATTGCACAAAAAACCAGACAGATAATAGCTTGTAAAGATACCAATTCCCAATTTAAAAATTAATCTGAAACCTCATCTGAATGATATTTGCTTTTCCAACGCTTTTAAGGTTCGAATAAATATAATTGGCCATTATTCTTGTTGCCGGATTTAAATACCAATTTAAAGCAAAAGTTATATTACCCAATTCACCACCGGCAACACCCTCTTCATTTAAATCCATGGCAGTAAACCTCAAACCAAGTTCCCATGCACCAGCACCACCTTTTCCATCAAAACTCTTCTTTGGTTTCAGTCTGGAATACCTACCACTGGTCTTATAAGACATACTTTCACCTGTTAAAAAATAACTGATATTCCCATAAAATGCTGTATAGTTAAAATTTGCGTTAAGCGGGTCGTCTTTTCGTATTCTTGCATGAACTATTTCAGACTTAAGTGATAATGAACCTGCAACAAAAACAGCCTCGCCCTGAATCAACTGGAAATTTGAAGCATCTGAAATGAGTTCTGTAGACAAATAATTATTTGCCATATGTGATTCTGGCTTCGCTGCCAACATATATTCATTTTTTTGTGGATTTCGATAGCTGTATGCAGCACCCAAATGCAACACTTTATGATTATCAACATTATAAACCGGTAAACCAAACACCCGCATGGTTACATTATATTTATCCTGCAAACCTTTAGCATTTCCATAAGCATCAGCCTCCTTAAACACCCCCAGTCTAAAACTCAATCGTTCACCCGATGTAGAATTACCAATCATAAAACCAACGTTTCGTGCAGGTTCATCAGATGCGGTAAGAGAACGTTCCATAAATGTAGTGTAATTGCTACTCATTATTTGTTCAAAACCCATTGGCTCTTTAAAATGTCCTATTTATAAAAACCCAATTACAGGAATCTTAGTAATCATAACATATGCGTCATTTAGTTTTACATCTCCAGCGACAAAATCAAATTGTAATTTATATTTTATGTTGTGATAAATCTGACCTGAACTATATAGTCTCACCCGTCTGAATTCAATCACATCTACAGAAGTGCCAATACTGTCTTTAATCCCCTCATCTTCCCAAAAAGAAGCCATATCATATTGAATACGGCCACCAAGTTTGAGTTTAAAAGCATCATCTGAACTTTCAATATTTATTCCATTTTTCCAATAAGTATTAAATGAGGGTTCTTCCTGCGCAAACATAAAAAAGCCAAAGTTTGCAGCAATAAATAGTAAGATTATCTTTTTCATATTTTTTTAAACA
>JAOZNO010000254.1 GCA_029933755.1 Bacteroidales bacterium
TGAATGTCAAATACATAATACCCTCAACTATTAATTAAATTATCTTATTGATTATTATTAGGTGGTCTTTAGTATTTTAGTTAGTGAATTTGATTAAATTTGTAAAAATAATTAGGGCGATTTATAACAATTTGTTAGAGATACAGTATGGATTATATTGAATTAAGTTGTGAAATAAAACCATTTGAGCAATCAAGCGGTGAAATTCTAATCGCTTTGTTGAGTGAAAAGGGCTTTGAAAGTTTTATAGAAAATGATAATGGAATTACTGCCTATATTCAATCACAATTATTTGACACTGAATTGTTTGAACAGATAAAACAAATTCGATTTTCAGATGTAAGTATTGATTTTAAACATAAGTTTATTAAAGATCAAAACTGGAATGAAACATGGGAAAAAAATTATTTTAAACCTGTTTTAATTGCAGATAAATGTTTGATTAGAAGCACATTTCACGAAAACACACCCAAGGTGAAATTTGAAATCCTTATTGATCCCAAAATGTCATTTGGAACCGGGCATCATGAAACTACTTTTTTAATGCTTGAGGAAATTTTAGAACTGGATTTACATGGAAAAACAGTTTTGGATATGGGGTGCGGAACTGGCATATTGGCTATTTTGAGTTCTGAAAAAGGAGCAAAAGATATTTGTGCAATTGATATTGATGAATGGTCGTACAATAATTCAATAAAAAATATAAAACTAAACTCAATAAAAAATGTAATTGTAAAACTAGGTGATAAAAAATTAATTGAGAATAGATTTTACAATATCATCTATGCAAATATTAATAAAAATATTTTGACAGCAGATATACCTGTTTATGCAGCTAATATCCATCAGGGAGGAAAATTATTGCTAAGTGGGTTCTATAAAGAAGATTTTTATGACATTAATAAAATAGCTACTGCAAGTGGTTTGCAGTTAACAAATCAAAGAGAAAAGAACAATTGGTTAATGCTTCACTACCTAAAGGTAAATTAATGTTTAATATTCAGAGACTTGTTTTAATAAGCATATTTGTTGTTATTTTATTTGCTTGTGAAGAAACAAAAGGTAATAAACTAACTACTTCTCTTGTTGGAGTGGGAACTGCAAGTTGGTATGGGTCTGGTTTCCACGGGAAACTCACTGCCAGTGGAGAAAAATACAATATGGATGATTTTACTGCAGCACATAGAATGTTAAAGTTTGGAACACTTTTGAGAATAACGAATTTAAAAAAAGATTTATCGGTAATTGTAAGGATTAATGATAGGGGACCTTATAACCATAAACGAATTATTGATCTTTCAAGAGCAGCTGCAAAAGAAATTGATATGATAAAACAGGGTTTGGCAATTGTTAAAATTGAAATAGTAGGTTACAAACCTGTTAACTTTGAAAATTTAATTAAACATTATCAAAATTTGATAATTCTTAATGGAAAAAGTAAAATATGAGTAAAATACATTTTAACCATCAGCAAAAGAAAAGAAAGACATGGCTTTTGCCATTAATTGTAATCATACTACTTTATATAAGTATTCCTTTTTTGTTAATTCAAAGTGGGGATGAAACCATAAAGGCTGCCATTTCTAAAACGGAGAACCATAAGCTAGAAGTACCATCTAAGGAATATAGTAAAGCGGTAGTTTTTTTACAAATAGCAGAAGCTTTTCCTGGTTTTACAACATGGTCAAAACAAATACAACAAAGTTCTAATAAAAAAATGCTGAATATATATCAGTTAAAGTGTCAGCAAAAAGGCACTAAGCTTTTTATACAGCTTAATGATAACCCAGTTGAATATGACTCCTTATTAGTTAGTTTTGAATCTGTTGAAGAATCACTATCTTTAAATGCAACTATTTATTCAAAAGGGGAAAAAGAAAACCTTAAAGTTGTGCTTCCTGATGAATTGAGCAAAGAACTTAAAATCGAGTTTTGTGATGTTTGGAGAAAGTTTTTTGAGGATTACAAGATTGATATTCCAAAAAACAATTCAATTTGTAAATAGCTTTTATTCCCGTTCATTATACAAGTTCAAATGAAATATCTATGATACAAAAAGAGATTTATAATAATTTATTTTCAAAAATAGTTTCCGTATTGTTTCATCCACTACTAATGCCAACATATGCATTAATTATTATTCTTAACTCAGGAACTCATTATGCTTATATCCCTGAGCAGGCTCAAAAAATAATTTATGTACTAATTTTTCTAAGTACTTTTTTAATACCAGTTAGTATAACCCCTTTTTTGTTACAGTTAAAATTAATAAATACTTTTGAGCTTGAAGAGAGGAAAGATAGAATTATTCCACTTTTTATTACGGCCATTTCTTATTATTTTTCATTCTATTTGCTTACACGTTTACCATTTCATGTTCCGCAGTTTATAAAAATATTAGTACTTGCATCCGCTATACTTATTGTGATTAATTTGTTAATTAATTTAAAGTGGAAAATTAGTTCTCATTTAATTGGTATTAGTGGATTATTGGCTATAGTATTCATCTTTTCAATTGTTTATTATGCTAATTTAATGAATATACTTGTTTTAATTACAGTTATTGCTGGTGTTGTTGCCTTTGCAAGATTAAAGCTAAATGCTCATAGTCCCTCACAAGTATATGCAGGATTTTTAATTGGATTTTCAGGAATGATCGTGATTATTTATTTCAGTATGTTCTGAAATAAAATTGTAAAACTCTGGTTTTTATAATTCTGGATACAATTTTTACTTTTTAGTAAATCTACCCATTTCATTATCAAAATTAAGAAAGTAATCACCTTTTTTAAGCTTTGAAATATTAATATTTATTCCTTTTCCTTTCTTAATTAACCTTCCATAGAAATCATAAATCTCATAATTGGTTGTAGCCGAAAATTTTATTTCATTTTTTGGCTTGATTGGAGAGAATGTTATTGTTGGATCAAGAGAGCGATAAGTTACTTCTGGTGAATACCTTGGCTTACGTGAATAATCTATCTGTTTTATTCTGAACTTATTGTTCCCACTTGTTGGTAAAACAGCAACAGAATATTTGTTTGCTCCATTTGTCCCCTTTCCCTTTACAGTGGCTACTCTTATCCACTTTTTCCATTTATATTGTTCAACAATAAAAGGGAGTGTCCCTTTTTCGCCACTAGTAGTCCATTTTAATTTATTCGTTTTTCTATCAACAACAATATCAATAACTTTAAAAGTGCTTTTGGGTTTTAGCACTTCAGCATTTAAAACTTTTGGCCTACACCCGTCTTTATGTTTAATAACAATTGAAACCTTTGCCCCAATTTTTAAATTAAACACACTAAGGTCTATTTCAAAAGCACTTGAATTAATTTCATCTGTTGTAATTTCTCCATTTACAGTAACTTCATATACACAAAACCCCACACCTGTTGAAGCAAATGGATTCATTACGAATAAGTTTTCACCCTGATAAATACCTTTTACAGGAATTTCCTTAGCAAAAACAGTATTTACAATCAGAAGTAGAAAAACAAAAATGCTTAAAACCTTTTTCACGAGATTAAATTTAATTAAGTGTCTGAAATTCAGCCATGCACTTATTTAGTAATAATTGAATTCTTTTTAAAACTCCTCAATAGGGTTTCAAATAAGAAAATATTTAGTTAATTAATTTTTTGTAAAAATACTGAAAATATTTTAATGAACATTACATGCATTTATTTCTTTTAATAGAAAGTCCATATAGCATATTCCACAAACGGTGGATATCAAAAAAAAAATGATGTTACTAGTGCAATATAACATGTAAAGTTAAAACGGAATTTTAAATTAACAAAAATTAATAAACTTATTTTAAAACAATTGTAACAAATTTAGCAGACTGTTACTTTTATAAAAGCTATTTTTGATAAAATAACTCTTTTTATTTCTCAAAATACAAGAACTATTGCTACAAATCAACCCAGTCACCATTTTGTTTAATGAGCTGTATTAATTCATCAACTGCATTTTTTGACGTAATATTTTTTTTAATAATATCCTGAGCTTTATATAAGGATACCTTTCCAATTCCCGTGCCAACATACCCATAATCTGCATCAGCCATTTCACCAGGCCCATTAACAATACAGCCCATTACTCCAATTTTTAATCCTTTTAGATGATTTGTTTTTCCTTTTATTTCTTTTGTAACACTCTGTATATCAAATAGTGTACGCCCACAAGATGGACAGGAAATATACTCTGTTTTACTAATACGTGAACGACTTGCTTGTAATATTCCGAATGAAAAACTTATACTGTTTATAGATAACTTTTTATTACTAAGCATAATTCCATCAATTAAACCATCAATTAATAATGGGCCATTATCAGCAGCTGCTTTTATTTGAAAGTCTTCATTAATAGAATCATTGTATTTGCTAAAAGATATTACCGGAAATTTTAAATTATTGTTGACAAGCCAATTAATAAATACACGTTTATCTGCAAAAGCATTTTTATTCTCAGATTCTAAAATAAGAACAACTGTTTCATCGGTTTTTACAGTTTTTAATAATTGCAAAGTATCAAAAGTATTAATTACTGCTATAAAATTTAAGTGCTTAGATCTTTTTTCGGCATTTATATAATCAGGAAGCGTATTAAAATAAGGATATTTGTTTGAATTATGTTCCCAAATTTTATAGTTTACGATTATTTTTAAGCCTTTATAAGAAAATTCTTTAAGTTTTGAATCATCTGTAAATAAATAATCAGGAGATAAATCTCCTCGAGTCCAGATTTTGTTATCTTGATTGTAGCTGAAATCGAGATCAGTTAAATCCTTTTCAGGTAGTTGTTTTTTCCAGCTAAAATCACCAATAACAATAGGTGGGTAATTAGAGCCAATTCCTGTTTGATTAAATGTTTCTCTTTTTAAATATTTAAACGGACTTTTATTTATTTTTAATTGGGGATGAATAGGAGTATGGTTTTTCCTATCATTAATGTAATCAATTATTTTTTTAGCAACGGGTACTTCTTTTTCAGGGTCTTCAGTTAGCGAAACTCTTACGGTATCGCCAATTCCATCGGCCAACAGGCTACTTATTCCAACAGTAGATTTAATTCTGCCATCTTCACCATCTCCTGCCTCTGTAACACCGAGATGAACGGGATAACTCATACCGCTAATCAACATTTTTTGCATTAAAATCCGGTAAGCAAAAACCATAACCCTGGTATTGCTTGATTTTAAGGAAATAACAATCTGATGAAAATCTTCTCTTTGTGCTACATGCAGAAATTCCATTACAGACTCAACCATACCCAATGGAGTATCACCATATTTGTCAACAATTCTGTTAGAAAGTGAACCATGATTTGAACCTATTCTTAATGCTGTATTATTATTTTTACAAATGCTTATTAGTTTACTGAATTTTTCATCAATTTTTGTTAACTCAGCATTATATTCTTTTTCGGAGTATGATTTTGCCTTACCATTATTTCTGTCAACAAAATTTCCCGGATTAATACGCACTTTTTCAACAATTTGCGCTGCAGTTTCTGCTACTTTTGGATTAAAATGAACATCAGCTATAATGGGTTGCTTATAGCCTCTTTTCCGAAGTTCATCTTTAATATTTTTTAAATTTTTAGCATGACGTATCGTCTGAACCGTAAGTCTGACAAAATCAGCTCCTGCATCAAATATTTTAATACACTGCGCTACACTTGCTAGTGTATCAAGTGTATCTGTGTTTGTCATTGATTGAGTACGAATGGGTGATTGACCTCCTAAACTGCTGTTCCCAATTTTTACATTTCTTGTTTTAAAACGATCAAATTTATTTAAATTGTTGCAATATATATAGTCCATGCTTTAATTTTCTACAAATAATTATAATGAATCAAAAATAACAAATTATGTAACTATTCATTTTAAAAGGGCAGTTTCACGTAAAGAACGCTAAAAGATATCAATACGCAAAGAACGCTAAAAAATGAATGCAAAGC
>JAOZNO010000255.1 GCA_029933755.1 Bacteroidales bacterium
CCGGAATTTATCCTTATTGGGTAATGCCGGATTAGGTAAAACGACATTGGCAGAAGCAATGCTGTTTGAAGGTGGAGTTATTAACCGAAGAGGTGATGTTGGACAAAAAAATACCGTATCTGACTATCACGAAATTGAACATGACAGGGAAAGTTCAGTTTTCTCAACGGTTTTACACACAGAATGGTTAGGTAAAAAGATAAATATTATTGACACCCCTGGTGCTGATGATTTTATTGGAGGTGTTATTTCAGCTCTTCATGTTACGGATACAGGCTTGATGCTTTTAAATGCACAGAACGGAGTTGAAACTGGAACGGAGATTATTTGGAGACACACAGAAAGCCTAAAAAAGCCAGTTGTGTTCGTTATAAACCAGTTAGATAATGATAGTGCTAATTTTGAGAAAACCCTTGAAGAAACAAAAAATGCTTTTGGCAAAAAAGTAGTAGTTGTTCAATACCCTATTAACCCAGGAGCTGAGTTTAATGCAGTTGTTGATGTATTACTAATGAAAATGTATAAGTGGGGATCTGATGGAGGGAAACCCGAAATTGTTGACATTCCTGAATCAGAAATGGGAAAAGCAACAGAACTTAATAACGAATTAATTGAAGCGGCGGCTGAAAATGATGAAAGTTTAATGGAAATTTTCTTTGAAAAAGAAAGTTTGACAGAAGATGAAATGCGAGCTGGTATGCGAGCTGGAATAATTAATCGTGAGCTTTTCCCGGTTTTCTGTATTTCAGCAAAAAAGAATATGGGCGTTCGAAGATTAATGGAATTTCTGGGTAATGTTGCACCAACCCCTAATCAAATGCCATCACCCCTAAATAATGAAGGCAATGAAGTAAAATGTGATGCTTCAGGCTTAACCTCATTGTTTGTTTTCAAAAACATGATTGAACCACATCTGGGTGAAGTGCTATATTTCAAAGTAATGTCAGGTACTGTTGAAGAAGGAATGGATTTAATAAATACAGTAAAACAGTCTAAAGAGAGAATATCGCAATTATTTTTGGTTGCGGGAAAAAACAGAACAAAAGTTGACAAACTTGTTGCAGGCGACATTGGTGCAACGGTTAAACTCAAAGATACTAAAACAAATCACACATTAAATATAAAAGGTAATGATTGGGCATTCCCTCCAATGGAATTTCCTGATCCAAAATTCAGAACGGCTATAAAGGTAGTGAATGAGTCGGATGATGAAAAATTAGGTGAAGTTCTACACCGAATGCATGAAGAAGACCCAACTGTTATTCTGGAGTATTCTAAAGAATTAAAACAGCTTATACTACACGGACAAGGTGAATTCCATCTGAATACTGTAAAATGGCATTTAGATACAATTCATAAAATAAAAACTGAATTCTACGCTCCTAAAATTCCATATAGAGAAACCATCACTAAAAAAGCTCAAGCAGACTTTCGTCACAAGAAACAATCAGGTGGTTCGGGTCAATTTGGTGAGGTATACTTATATATTGAACCTTATGTAGAGGGTATGGATGATCCAAAGTCTTTTAAATTTGGTGATAAGGAGCAAAAACTTAATATTAGAGGTAAGGATGAGCACAAACTACCTTGGGGTGGAAAACTAGTTTTCTATAACTGTATTGTTGGTGGTGTTATTGATGCCCGATTTTTACCTGCTATATTAAAAGGTATAATGGAAAAAATTGAAGAAGGTCCGTTAACAGGTTCTTATGCCAGAGATATTTGTGTTTATGTTTATGATGGAAAAATGCACCCTGTTGACTCAAATGAAATTTCGTTTATGCTTGCTGGTGCTAAGGCTTTTTCAGCAGCATTTAAGAATGCAGGCGCTAAAATACTAGAGCCAATTTATGATATTGAAGTTTTAGTTCCTTCGGATAGAATGGGTGATGTAATGAGTGACCTACAAGGTAGAAGATCTATTATTTCAGGAATGAGCAGTGAAAAAGGCTTTGAAAAGATAATGGCCAAAGTGCCTTTAGCTGAAGTAGGTAAATATTCTACTGCCTTAAGTTCTATAACTAATGGCAGAGCATCATTTTCAATGAAATTTGCTGAATATAGTCCGGTATCACATGATATTCAGGACACTCTATTAAAAGCTTATGAAGCTGAACAGGAAGAAGATTGATAAGTAAGTCTCTAAGGATTCTAGGGACGAATATATTTAAACACAATTTATTTAAAGGGCAGGAATTAATTTTTCCTGCCTTTTTTTATTTTTTTCTGTATATATCACCCATATTCATGTTAAGTGAGAAATGATTAGAAGCTCCAGCAATATGATAAAATGCCTGGCTATAACTTAACTTTATTTTTGATATACTAATATAAAACCCCCATGAGAACCCAACCAGAAAAGGTTTTGTTGGAATCATCATTTCTTTTCGCCTTTGATGATTATATCCAAGGATAACATTAAAACTTTTTGCCGGAAGAAATTCAGCACTAAAAATAAAGTGCCTAAAGAAATTATCTGCTAAACTTATAGGTTTTTCATCACTAGATACATTTGACTGACTACCTGATGAGTACGAAAGATTTGTATTTTTATCATAACGCAAGTCCCATTTATTAAGATATTGATATAGAAAAGAAAAACGAAATGGTGCATGCACTAGCTTTTGGGTAAGACCCAGCTGAATATTTAGTGGTATTTGTTCATAATTACCCTCAGTATATGGTTTTAATTGTGATCCTAAATTTCGTATAACAAAAGCTGCACTTAAACCTTTTTTTCCAAAATAGGTAAATCCAGCATCCACTGCCAAACCAAATGAGTTATAGGTTTCTAATTGTGAATAAATTGGCTTTAGGTTTACTCCTACTGATAATGTACTATCAATTAATATTTTTGACCAAAAAATATTTAAGGCAAGTTCAAAAGCACTAAACTGTCCTGTAATTTCACCTGTTTCATCAGCTTTAATAAATTTACCATAGTTAATATAGTTTAAACCTGAAGCAAACATCCCTACCTTATCAAAATGACGTGCATAAGAGACATATCCATAATTAATTCCAGCAAAATAATTCACATAATTTAGCACTAAATGTTTCGACATGGAGCTATCCAGCAATGAGGGGTTATCATATACAAAATTCAAATCCTTATCAGGATTGGAAATATTTTTACCTCCCAAAGCCGCTAAACGTGCAGAATTAGTTAATTCTAAAAAAGAATAGCTTGATGTTCCACCAATTTGGCCTAGCGCATTGATTGTAACACTGTATAATAGGAATATGATAATAGTACGATACACTTATTTCTTTTGAATAATTTTCCGAAAGATAATGATATTTTTTAAATGTATCGCTTTATTAAGCTGTGATAGAGATAATCCAGATAAAACAACTAGAATTCCAAGAACATTAACCCAATTTAATTTTTCGTCAAGAATATACCAGGCAAAAACAGCCGTGAAAACAGGAATTATATTTGAAATTGTATTGGCCTTAGTTACTCCAAGCACTTGAATTCCATATATAAATAGCATGAAAGCTAAGGATGAAGCAAAAATAGCCAATGCAAATAATGGTTTAGCAATTTCCCATGTAAATTCTATGAGTATAAAATGCTCATAATCAAAATAAAGAAAGACAGGTAAAAAATAAACTAATCCAATTGCATTTTGATAAGTTATTAAGTTAAACACATTATATTTTGCAGCCAAATCAACCGTTAGAATAGAATATGCTACTGCTGAAAATACGGCAAGTAACATCAACAAAAGACCATCCATATTGGCAGAGATTTCAAAATTATCATTAAAAAGAACTAGTGTTACACCAAAAACAGATATGATAATTCCTGCAATATTCAACAATGGCATTTTTTCCTTAAGAAAATAATATGCCGCTATAGGTGTAAATAACGGAATTGTTGCAATTAATACAGACGCAGTTGTTGAGCTTACATATTTCAACCCTATTGTTTCGCCAATAAAGTAAAGAAATGGCTGAAAAAATGAAAGCAAGAATAATTTTGGCCAATCCTTTTTTGCTATTGGTTTTAACTTTTTAAATATATAACCAGTAACGAACAAAAAAAACACTGAAATTAATAGTCTTAAAAATACAATTGTTACCGGTTTATATAGTTCTAACAGTATTTTAGACCAAATAAAAGAAAATCCCCAAAAAAACATGGCCAGAATCATGGCCATATATGTATATAACAGTTTTTTATTTATAATCATCAAATAATATTTTGTTAAATTTAAAATACAATTAAAATCACAATAAATTGCTAGATATAAAAATATTTGTGCTAAACAATGCTTCTCTAACGCAATGTAAAAGCTAGCTCTATTAATTACTTTTTTGCAGCAAGATTTTCAGAGGGATCTTAAAGAGTTTATGGATGAAATTTAAATTCATCGTTGAGAAATCTATCGTTTTTTGCACTTGAAATGTACCATATAAATCGTAGATTTACAAACAACATTTCAGTCAGACAGAGTAGAAGATAGAGTTTGACAGTTAAATCAATTGGCTAGATTTTATTCACTATTTACACTTTTAACAAATTAGTTAAAAACAGATTATCTATTTCAACTTTGTATCTGATAATAAAACGATTACCAATATAACCAGACTAATAAGCCAACAGCACCTATAAAACCCAAAATAAAAGTAACATAAGAAATATTAAGATATTTCCTTTTACCAAGAATAACTTTCCTCATAAAGAAAATATCTACACTTAACGTTTTATATAACTCGTCATTTGAAATTAGAATCTCGTCCATTCTACTCATATAATCTGTCATATTTATTTTTTCATCCTTTAAAAGGGTAAACTGCATAGGGCTGCCCATCACTTTTTTGCTATCCATTATTAGCTCAAATTGAGTACTAATCATTGCAAACATAATAGCCATCAACTCAAATACTAATAAAACAAAAAAAGGTAATTCATCATTAATATTTTGAAGGGCTGTAGCACCGCCATATGCCAAATTACCACCCAGCATTGCCAAAGACAAAGTAACTATTAGTGTACTAACGCTAATAATCGTACTAGCTTTACGGTCAATTATTGCAATTATTCTTATCTGATTGCGCAGAGTAACCCTAAAAAGGGTTTCTTTTCCACCACCCTTGGCAAATACTCTTTCCTTTTTCACATCTTCCATAATATAACATTTCTAATTGCACTATAAAAATACTTTCGCAAATTTAAAACTATTCACTAGATTACAGACATAATTAAAGTGAAAGATATTAAAGAAGGAGAAAAGCAGAGCCTATTTTATAAGGTCTTCAATAATAAAACCAGTTCTTAAAAGACTATCAATACTTAAAATACGCTCCAATTTTTCATGTTTAATAAGATTTAACCTATTGTTTGAATCAAAAACATCAAGACATTGAGTACGCATTTCATCAGCTAATTGAACTGATTTATTATATCCAATATATGGAATAAGTGCTGTGGTAATTATAGGGCTGTGAAAAAGTTTTTCTTTTGCAATTTCATCATTTATTTTTAATCCTTCGAAAAGATTCTTTCCAAGCGTTTCATTTGCGGCAATTAACAAATTAACACTCTCAATAAGAGCATTTCCTATTACGGGTAAATATGCATTTAAATCTAACATTCCCTGCGCAGCCAGACCCGAAATCAATTGGTCGTTACTATATACTTTATGTGCAACACTAACAACATACTCAGGTATAACCGGATTTACTTTTGAAGGCATTATTGAACTACCTGTTTGTTTTTTCGGTATTTCAAGCTCTCTACTGCCCATAAAATCAGAAGATAGCAAACGGATATCATTCACCATTTTTTCTAAATTTACTGCATGGGCTTTTAATATGGCATGTATTTCCACAAAAGAATCGTGATTTGCAGTATTATCTTGCAAATTTTCAGCCCTGGTAACAGGTAAACCTGTAAGCTTTTGCAATTCTTGTACAACCTCCATAATGTAATAGCGTGGTGCAGTTATTCT
>JAOZNO010000256.1 GCA_029933755.1 Bacteroidales bacterium
AAATCGTTCTCAGCAGATTTGTTTTGCAAAAAGATTAACTTATCCTGAGTTTTTGTTTTCGAAAAATAAAAGACAAGTAGAAAAATATAAAGTAGATACTACTGCTCAGAATATTCTTTTAATTGGTGACTCTATGTCGAAATGGTTGAGATACCGGCTTCAGGATTACTGTGAGACAAATAATCATAAACTCTCAACGGTAACATGGGTAAGTGGAAATACAAAATGGTTTGCCGAAACTGATACTTTAAAATATTATATAAATAAATATGCCGCATCGTATGTAATTCTGGTAATAGGATCAAATGAATTGTTTATTAGGGATATAGGTGAGAAAAGAGCCCGGTTTGTTGATGAAATTGCAGAGGTATTATCTGATGTGAAATGGGTTTGGATTGGTCCTCCAAACTGGAAAAATGATACCGGAATTAATCAGATGTTAAATGAGAAACTTGGTGAAGATCGTTTTTTCTTGTCAAAAAACCTGAAATTTAATAGGCAAAAGGATGGTATGCATCCAACAGTAAAATCGTGCTCAATGTGGGTTGATAGCATTGCCAGTTGGATCACAAAAACGAGTAGAAGTAGAATATTACTTGATTATCCATTAGAAAAAAGACAAGTACTAAAACCCAGCGCACTTGTTTTGAAACCAATTTAGTTTTTTAAGACCATAACTTCTTGGTAAGCTCAATTACATAATCTAAATCTTTTTTTCTAAAACCTAGTTTTTCTGCAATAGCTAAACAAAGTTGGTATTCTTTTTCATGAACATCACCATCTATCATAGCCATATAAACAATATCTGATAATTGCTCCTCTTTTTCCTCTTCATTTAGTGGGACAATAAATTTTAGCTCATCCGCAGTTTTAATTAGCTTTTGAACTTCATCAGCAGGAAGCCCATATTCCTCAGCTCGCTCCGATAAAAATGCCTGTTCCTGCTCATCCAGAAAGTTATCTGAATATGCAAGGGCTACCAGATTCGCAAAATGCTCAAGTTTTATTGATCTTCCTTTTGGTAAAGTGCTCATAATTTTATGATTATATGTTTAAATATCTAAATATTTGATATTTTTTTCAAAAATATGCTTTATTTTAAGAAACTAAAACTTAAATGTGCAAATTCTTCTGTATCAATAAACGAAAGTTCAAAATGAACTAGCTGTTTTGTGAAATTTTTTTCTGTTATTTTTAATTCTTGTATTAGCTCAGGGAAGTTTTCTTTCAAATTTTCAAAATTAGCATCAACTATTTCAAATTCATCTTCGTGTTGCAAAAGTAATTTGCCTTGAAGAGATTGTGTTCTTTTGTTTATTAGTCTCTTATCGTAAATGTCTTCAGCTTTTAGCTTGATTTTATAATGTTCCCCTTTCTTTTGAAAATGCTCAATAATATAGTTGATAAAGTTGCTTACTTTATGCCAATTTTCTTCAGTAAATATTCTCATTTTCTTTTTTTAAACTTTATCAAAAATACAAAAAATAAATAATATAAAGGAGATTTTACTTAGTTATTCTATTGGCTTTTCTTTTATAAATGAGCATTTTGCATTTTTATATTTGTCGCGCTTAATTTCTTCTGACATAGCGGACAATGTATTAAAAGGTCCTGTGTCAATAGCCAGGTTAATGGCCCATGCAGGGACACTTCCGCCTAAGTCAGCAAAAAGCTTGAATGTAACTTGTACAAAACCATCATTTATAGGAACAATATCCCATGATGACGCTAGCTTGCGAATTCTTACAATACCTTCTTTTTCATCTATGTAATCAGGGACACCCTTTGCTTCAATTCTTAATGCGTAAGTTGTTGGATTTTGTTTTAATTTTGCATGTGTAACAATATCCCGATTGCTTATAGGCCAAGGTGCATCTGATTCGTTATAATAATACCATTCAAAATTACTTGGCTCCTTTAATAAATATGCGGTTTTATTAAGGTAAATCCAATTGTGTTGGTTTTTTGCATCTTTTATCAAGCTAACTATTGATGATAAGCTGACTTTTAATTTCATTACACCTTTTACTTCCTTAATAGGAGAGTGCTCAGAGTGTCGGGTGTATATTTTTATGCCATTTTTATTCTTAGTTAGCTTCCATTTGTTATTGTTTTGCGCATAAGTGTGCGATGCTGACAATATGAAAATTAGGATGAAAAGACGCATTTTATAATGAATATTGTATGAATAAATAAGATTAAAAAAATATAGCTTGCTTTAAATTATTAGTTAAAAAAGTGTTTAATCATTTTGTTGTTATTCGAAATAAATGCATTGTATGGTTCTGACTGTTTTAAAAGATGATTTTTAATCTGATTCTTAAATATTGAAGTCAGGGTTTTCTTCCATAATGATATTTTAAGCTTTTCTTTTTCAAAGTAGCTCTCCAGAGTGTCATTTCTGAATTTAAGAATATTCTCTAAATCATCACCATCCTGATAAAACCCACAATGAAAGTTTTTTTCTGCAAATGTGTTTTTCGGAAAATTGAGTTTGCCAAGTCCCGAAATTGAAAATGAACGAGATAAAAAATCTTTGTAGGTAGTTCTGCAATTTTTTCCACCACCCAGATTAAATGTTTTTTTTGAAACGAGCTGTTTGTTTCCAATAGCATTAACAAATGCTCTTGCAGTATCTTCAGGTGTTGCTATTTCAAATGAAGTAGCTAATGGCTGATGGAACATTAGTTTAGAAACTTTATGGTTGCCCATAATGGCCGCTAAACGGAAGATACTCCAATCCAGTTTGCTGTTGCGGATAATTTGTTCTGCTTTAATTTTTGTTTTTGCGTATTCATCTCCTTCGCTAGGTGATAATGAGTCCTCAACTTCTATCAAAGGTGTTTTGAGCCTGTCGCCATAAACAGAAATAGATGAACTGTATAAGAAAAAGCAATCAGGCGATAATTCTTCCAGATTTCTAATTAGATTTTGGGTGCCCGTTGTGTTCACTCTATATGAAAGTTCTGGTTCATCATCAGCTAGTGGTGGAATTATTGCAGCTAAATGAATTATGAAATCCTTATTAGTGCAGACTTTTTTAATATCAGCATCTTTGGAAATATCACCGTATACAATTTCTATATCCCTTTTAAAAGCTGAGAAAATATTTATCGATTTATTTGATTTTATATCAAATATGCTTACGTCAAACTTGTTTTTGTTTAGTTGCTTTAATACTTCAAACCCCACAGTTCCTGATGCTCCGGTTAATAAAATTGCAGGTTTGTTTTTCATGAAAGTAAAGCTAAATAAAATGTTTATGTTTTGTGAAGAGAAAGCTTATTAATGCTCTTCATGCTCATCGTCTTCATGTTTGTTTTTTCCATGCTTTTTTGCCGAATGACCAATTGAGTCTCTCATTTTTGTGTCAGCTTCTGTGTTTTTCATTTCATGATAACCGTGAATGCTTAAATTCCCATCAATAAACGCTGCTGCCATTGCTTTTTGTACTTTCTCTTCAGCCTTAATTACCTCTGCTTTAGCTAGTTCAGCCTGTGCTTTAGCGCGTTCTGTCATTAATTCTGCATTTATGTCTTTGCCAACTTTCATGTCAGAAACATCAATTGAGATAATTTGAAATGCAGTGCCTTTTCCTAAATCTTTTTGTTCAACGCGGTCAGCTAAATCATAAGGATTTGTTAATATTATATGATGATTGGGTGAGTTACCAATTTCAGATGCAAGACTTTCATTAACACGTGCTAAAACTGTTTCTTCACTGGCACCACCAATAATTGATTTTATATAAGCTCTTAAAGTAACTTTTAATTTCATTGTTAACTGAACACCATCTCTGGAAATACCTGTAACACCACCAGTTTCAACAACACGAGGTGTAATTGCTGCTTCAATTGCTTTTTTTACATCAATACCAGCCAAATCAATTGCGGCAATATCGGTAAATTCAAAATTTGGTAATTTTGCTTTTCTTGCTGCTACAAATGCATCAACGGTTCCTTTTACATCACCGTTTGATAAGAAATGTTCTTTTAAATCATCAAGTGTCATTTCCTCATAACCTGAATTATGTGCAGTTATTAATGCATCTACAATTTGTTCAACATCAACTTGTGCAAGAAAGTGTGATGCTAAAACAGTTATTGGGATATCCAGATTAGCATTTTTTGCAGTTATTTGCGCATGAATTACTCTCTCAACATCTACTTTTGCTAAAAATTGTGCAGCAAGCTCACTTAAAGGTATTATTAATTTAGCGTTTGTTGCTCTAATCAATGTGTTTACTACTTTTTCAATATCTACTTCAGCAAGATAGTGATCAGATAATTCCCGGGCTTCAATTGGTAAACCTGCGTTTTTGGCACGAATTATTATTTTTAAAATCAATTCTTGTGGTACTCTTTGCCAACGCATTATAATTAAAGTCAGCCAGGGAACTTTTATACCTGACAAGCGAGCTTCATACCAAAGGCCAAGAGGAATAAAATAGTAAAAGAAAAATATTAAACCTGGGCCAAGTATTATTCCTGCTAAAATAATAAAAATTAAAGTGCTTGCTCCAAATGAATCTGCTTCAGATGTAACATCTTCTTCTTCAAGTCCTACATCGTAATAGCTTTCAGTAGAGTTTTGGTTATAATCTTCAGGCTCATTTGTTTGGCATGATGCTAAAGTTAGCAGTGATAAAATGGTTATTATGAATACAAATTTAGTTTTCATGGCTTATTCTTTAATTACTTTTAATGGCGTATGGAATTGTCCCGATTCTCAGAACTAATTTCATAGGAGCTTGATTAGCAATTAATCAGTTTGAATTCTATTATACTTTACAAAAGTATAAAAAAAGTTTAAAAATGGTGCAAAATTCCAAGTAAAATTAAATAAAATATATTAAAACAATGCATTTTGTTAAACAAAGATGTAATAGAGGTCTTTTATATATTTGTAGCATCTACAAATATCAGAATTCCTTGCTCCGTGAAAGCTAGCCTTTAATGTATTGTGTTTGGTTTAGAAAGTTCGATATCTAGGTTTGTGAAGTATTAAAAATGTGAGTTTACTATCGTAAACGCAATGCGCTGAGTGAATGTCAAAGTTGCCATTTTGAGGGAAAACATAACAGATTGTCCCGAGATTATTGGGAAAGATTGTGGACTTTATGGACAAATACTAATTTGTGTGTCTATAAAGTTGAGTCTATTTATTTAAAAAATGCTTCTTGTTAATTTGTTAGAGAGTACGCAGTTCTCAGAAGGCAGAAAAGATGCTGTACTACAAGAATTTTCATCAACTGAATACTGCTGACTTTTAACAAAATGTAAAAAAACAAATTATTATAAAAAGTGACATTACAAGCTCTAATTAATGGCCTTTGGGTAATTCTGAATCTTTTAGTAGGTCTTCATCTTTGAAGATTTTTTGTTTGTGGTATTCTTTTGTGTCCATATGTCCTTTTTTAAAAGCATGAGCCATACCTTCATTGAGTTTTGCTTCTGCTTCAATGAGCTTAGCTTTAGCTTCTAATTCCTGAGCTTTTGCTAATGCTTCTCTTTGCTCAGACTCTGTTTTAGCAATAATCATATTAACTTCTGCATGTTCTTTCTTAATTTCTGCATATGCATCAGTACCAATTTCCAGATTTGGTATATTGATATCAAGAATCTCATAAGCACTACCATCATTTAACCGAAGTTCTTTTTTATTAGTGTCTATAACTTCTTCTTTGTCTAATTCAGGAAAGTCTTCAATTTCGATATCTCCGGTTAAACGCTTATGTACTTTTATTGCTATTTTATTTAAAGAATTTAGTACTTCTTTGTACGAAGCAACATTCTCCACCTCTTTAATTAAAGCTTCATTCACCCGGTCAGAAAGTACATCATCACGAGAGCCTCGTAAATACATAGGAGCTTTTCCTCTAACAGTGATGTTGGGAAAAAGTTTCATACTTATGC
>JAOZNO010001050.1 GCA_029933755.1 Bacteroidales bacterium
CAAGCTTCGCTTGTTTTAGAATCTGTGAATCTGTGGCATTTTTTTAACTATTAGGCATCTGAGTAGTTACGAAATTGGTAATTAAAAATGAATATTGATTTTATTTAATTACTAATTACCACTATACTAACTACTTTCCAGATATAAGTAATATGGATATTAAAAATATCCCAGACCCGCCTTCCATAGTGTAAAGTACGGCGGACAGGCAAGCTAAACTTGAGTGATTTAAGCTTGTAACATCTCTACTAAATCATTTTTAAAAGCAAATAATACAAGCTTCAATGCATTTTCAGTATTTGTTTTGGCATAAAGATTTGCTTTATGTTTTTCAACTGTCCGTTCAGAAATAAATAATTTCTCAGAAATTTCAAAATTAGACAGACCTTTACATATGAGTTTTAAAACATCTTGTTCTCGTTTTGTAATGCTGTTATATTCCTCATTTATTCTTTTTTTAGATGATTGCTTAGTGATATTTTTTGTTAACTTTATAAAAACGTTTGCTGAAAAATAGCTTTTCTGTTCTGCAAGATCTTTTATTGCCTGATGTATTTCATCGTAGTCAACATCCTTTTCAAGATACCCGATTGCACCACAAGACAACATTTCAGTTATTGAGGCTATATCATCATTTGCTGACATGGCAATAATTCGTAAACCTTTGTTTATTAACAAAGCTTTTCTTGTGGCTTCAAAACCGTTCACATCTTGCATATTGATGTCCATAAAAACAATATCTGCTTCTGCTTTTTCAATTAATTTCAAAAACTCTTCCCCTGAAGAGGCTTCTGCAACAACTTCTGCAATTTCACAATCATTAATAACTATTTTTAAACCTTTACGAAAAACCTTATGATCATCAACAATTATAACTTTTTGCTTTCTCATAATTCAACATTTATTATTACACTCATTCCCTTTCCTGGCTGACTCGTAATTTGCGCATCTCCATCAATAAGTTTTGCCCTGTAAATAATATTATCGAGTCCCGTACCTTTTTTGTTCGACTTCATTACCTTCACATAATCAAACCCTTTTCCATCATCAGAGTATTCAATAACTATTCCCTTATTATTTTTGTACAAATCAATTATAATATTTTTTGCTTCAGCATATTTAAGTGTATTATTTATGAGTTCATTAATAGACCTATACAAATTAAGTTTAACTTCCTCATTAAGTTTAACATCAAAATCATTTTCATTTAAATGAACACTTATCGTACCTATAGCGTTTAACCTGTCGCAAAAGTTATGTAAAGAAGTAGCCAAACCAAAATGAGCTAAATCATGCGGCCTGATATTAACAGCAATTTCTTTTGCATTTTTCCCCGCTTTATCAACAAGCAATATTGCCTCATCCAACATATTTAAGGCTTTATCAGAACCAGGTTCTGCTCTTTTAACAATATTCATATACATTTTAGCTGCGGAAAGAGTTGCGCCAAGTCCATCATGCAAATCTTTTGCAAATCTTTTTCTTTCTTTTTCTTCTGTCA
>JAOZNO010000257.1 GCA_029933755.1 Bacteroidales bacterium
TTAAATAATTTACTTACCACCATGGCAACACCATTAAAGTGACCTGGGCGATGCTTTCCTTCCATTATTTTAGCAATTTTCCCAAAGCCGTATTTTTTCTTTTTAGAGTTCTCATCAGGATATATTTCATCTACCGAAGGCAAAAAGACCATATCGCAGTCTGAATTCTTAAGTATTTTTAAATCAGAGTCTATATTCCTCGGATAATTTTTCAAATCTTCTGATTTATTAAACTGGGTCGGATTCACGAAAATGCTAACTAAAACTATATCATTCTCCTTATTGGCAGCAGTAATCAAAGATAAATGTCCATTATGCAAAGCTCCCATAGTTGGAACGAAACCAATTTTCTGCTTTTTCAATTTTAGCTTTTCAATGTGGGCTTGAAGAAGTTTGCCTGTTTTGAAAATTTCCATTATTAATTGCTCTAATTGTTTCTAAGAAAATACTGTATTTTTATAATGCAAAGTAATAAAATAATAATCATACAAAGATGCAATTTTCATAATTTTCATTCTTAAAGTTAGCTTATAATTGAGTAATTGAATGAAATTAACAATATAAATTGAAGTTTTCGCTTATTTTTACTACTTTTGCACCCTAATAATTGAAATTAAATTCAGGTAATGGAAAAGAAAAAAGTTTTATTCATCTCGCAAGAAATAACTCCTTATCTTCCTGAAACTGAGATGTCCACAATTGGTAGGTTTTTGCCTCAAGGCATTCAGGAGAAGGGGAGAGAGATTAGAGCTTTTATGCCTCGTTATGGTTTGGTTAATGAAAGACGAAATCAATTGCATGAGGTAATAAGACTTTCCGGGATGAATCTTATTATTGACGATACGGATCATTCATTAATTATAAAAGTTGCTTCAATTCAATCAGCCCGGATGCAGGTTTATTTTATTGATAATGAAGATTATTTTGAACGCAAAAGTATGTTCACAAATAAAGATAATAAAACTTTTGATGATAATGACGAAAGAAATATTTTCTTTGCCCGTGGAGTGTTGGAAACAGTGAAGAAGCTAAGGTGGTCACCTGATATTATTCACTGCCATGGATGGTTTACATCCTTAATACCGTTATATATAAAAAAATCATATAAGGATGATCCTCTTTTTCAGGATTCAAAAGTAATTTATTCAGCCTATAACGATGATTTTGAAGGATATTTAGATTCAGGATTTAGGAAAAAATTGAAGATTGAGGGAGTAGCTGCTGAAGACACTAGAATAATCAGTGATGCTAACTTTTTAAACTTAAATAAACTAGCCATTAATTTTTCAGATGGAGTTATTTTTGGTAGTGAAAACATCAATAAAGATGTTGAAGAATATATCAATAACAGTAAAAAACCCGTTCTTTCTTATAAATCTGAAGAAGAGTATATTAATGCATATTCAGATTTTTATGATAGGTTTTTATAATTTTTAAAAAAAACTCTAAAATTGTAACGAGAGCTAAGTTGATGAAGTAAGTCACATTGATTTGAACTACTTATCTTGTATAGACAGAACAAACGAGTATGTGAAAACATTATTAGTACTAACAATTTAGGAGTAATTAAAATAAACAAATGAATAAAATTTTCTTAAGAAGTACTGCTGTAACCATAATACTGGTATCAGCATTTTTTTTTGGATGTAATGATGATTCAGATATAGGTTTAGGAATAATTCCAAAAGATAGGCTTATTGTAATGGGAACTTCAGACACAATTAGCATTGAGGCATATACGTACCCTGTTGATTCTATTATTACCAGTAGTACTGCAAGTGTACTATTGGGAAGTTATGATGACCCCATTTTCGGGAAAGTTCAGGCGGGATTTGTTCTTCAAATAACACCTGGCGCAACAGCAGGCTTTGGTACAGATGCAATTGCTGACTCCATGGTATTATCATTAAGATATAATACTGATTCTTTGGTTCCAATATATGGTAACCAAAGTGCTACAATGAATTTTTTAGCACAGGAAATTAAGACTAAGCTATATCAGGACTCAATTTACTACAGTAATTACAGAGAAGAATGGTTAAATCTGAGCGAAGTAGTTATAGATACAACTTTTGCTCCTGAAGATGGAAGAAATGATACTGCTGTATTAAATGTTCATCTGAATAAAATTTTTGCCCAAAGAATTGTTGACGACTACCATGAGTGGCATGATGATGTATCTCCTACAGATACAAGTTTCTATGATTATTTTAATGGTATGTATATAAAGTCTAATGATATTCCTTATGATGGTTCAATTAGTACTTTTAATATTTTTGATAGCTATTCAAAAGTAGTATTATATTATCATAATAGTACAGATACTTTAGAACTTTCATTTTTTATAAGCCAGGCTAGTACTCGATTTAACTTATTTAATCATGTACACGATGCAGTAGGTTTCTTACCAGACTTGGATAATCCTGAAGTAAAACAAGACAGTGTTGTTTACCTTCAAGGTTTAGGTGGCTTAAAAGTGAAAATTAAGATTCCGGAATTAGATCAAATAAAGGAGGATGGTCGATGGGGTGTAAACCGGGCAGAACTGGTTATTCCTGCAGAGAACAATTTATTAACAGAAGAAAGTAAGTATCCGGCACCGCTAAAAACAAACCTTTATGGTGTTAACAGTGATGGTGATTTATTATTTTTGGATGACTACATTGGTTCAACGGGTTATTTAGGTGTTAATTATGAAGAAAATAACTATATTTTTGATGTTACCTACCATATACAACAAATACTAAGTGGGGTAGTTGAAAATAATGGTTTCGATTTATTTCCTGTTGCTAATTATGTTAATCCTTCAAGGGTTGCTCTAACAGGGCCGAAGCATTCTAATAAAATGAAATTAATATTAACTTTACGAAAGCTGGATTAATATAAATAAAAAAAAAGAAAAGGGACATTTTACACATAGTAAAATGTCTTTTTTTATTGTATCAATTAATAATAAAAGTCTGTCAAACTTTTTTGGATTGTAAAATATTAAATACTTTATTTGTAAGCAAAACCTAATTTAAAAAAACATAAAATGTGTGGAATCGTTGGATATATCGGTCTAAAACAAGCCTACCCAATTTTAGTAAAAGGTCTGAAAAGACTGGAGTACAGAGGGTATGACTCTGCAGGTATTGCTCTAATTAATGGAGATACAAATATCTATAAGAAAAAAGGGAAAGTAAGTGATTTAGAAGAACATGTAAAAAATAAAAACCTAAGTGGGACTATTGGTTTTGGCCATACTCGTTGGGCCACACACGGAGAACCTAATGATACCAATGCGCACCCTCATGTTTCAGAAAAAGGTTATTTTGCTTTAATCCATAATGGTATAATTGAAAACTATGCTTATTTAAGAAAAAAGCTTGAAAGCAGAGGATATTCTTTTTATAGTGAGACAGATACTGAAATTCTTGTTAATTTAATTGAATATATCTACCTGAAAGGTAAGGTGGAACCAGAAATGGCAGTACGTATGGCATTAAGTAAAGTAGTTGGCGCATATGGTCTGGTTATTTCATGCAAAGATGCTCCAGATCAGCTAATTGCTGCAAGAAGAGGAAGTCCATTAGTAATTGGAATTGGAGATGAAGAATACTTTATTGCATCAGATGCAACCCCAATAGTTGAATACACTAAAAGTGTTATTTATCTAAATAATGACAATGTAGCGATACTTAAAAAAAATGAGCTAACATTGAAAACAATTGATGATGTTCCGTTAAGCGTAACAATCAAACAACTTAATTTAGATATTGGTGAAATTGAGAAAAATGGCTACGACCATTTTATGCTTAAAGAAATTTTTGAACAACCAAAATCAATTCATGATACATTCAGAGGTAGAATAGCTGCTGATTTATCTGAGATAAAACTTGGTGGCTTACTTGATGTAATGGATCGTATTGAAAAGGCCAAACGAATTATTATTATTGGTTGTGGAACTTCATGGCATGCAGGGCTGGTAGGAGAGTATTTACTAGAAGAGTATGCACGAATACCAGTTGAGGTGGAATATGGTTCAGAGTTTAGGTATAGAAAGCCAATTATTTACGAAGATGATATTGTAATAGCAATTAGTCAGAGTGGTGAAACTGCTGATACTTTAGCAGCAATTAATTTGGCAAAAGAACAAAATGCACTTGTATTAGGTATTTGTAATGTGGTGGGATCCAGTATTCCTCGTGAAACACATGCTGGTGTATTCACACATGCCGGGCCAGAAATAGGTGTTGCATCAACAAAAGCTTTTACTGCACAAGTAACCGTACTTGCCATGATGGCTTTCCTTTTAAGTAAAAAGAAAGGGCTAATTAATGATGAAGAGTATAAAGCCTTAATAACAGAGTTAAATGATATTCCTGACAAAATAGAAATAATTCTTAAAAATAACGATCAATTCAAAAAAATTGCAGAGCTCTATAAAGATGCTTCAAATGCTTTATATTTGGGTAGAGGATACTTTTTCCCTGTAGCATTAGAAGGAGCACTAAAGCTGAAGGAAATATCATATATTCATGCTGAAGGTTATCCTGCTGCCGAAATGAAACATGGCCCTATTGCTTTGATAGATAAGAATATGCCTGTTTTTGTAATCGCAACAAAGGATCGCTCTTATGAAAAGATTGTAAGTAATATTCAAGAAGTAAAAGCAAGAAACGGTATTGTAATAGCAATTGTTACTGAAGGAGATACCATAATTAAGAATCTGGCAGATCATGTTTTAGAAGTACCTGCAGCAGAAGCAGCTTTAGCTTCATTACTTGCAGTTGTTCCTTTACAGTTGTTATCATACCATATAGCTGTAATGCGTGGATGTAATGTTGACCAACCACGAAATTTAGCTAAATCAGTTACAGTAGAATAGCCTAGTGAGGCTGAGGCGAAGCAAGCTTGAGTTCGTTTACAAACTTGCAAATTATTAAATTTCCGGTATATTAGATTTTTATAAAATATATCTAAGTTGGCAGTAAGTAGTCTACACAATGCAGTAGCGTTGCAAAGACTGCCTACTGGGAACTGGATACTGCCGCTTCAAAATGAAATAATTTCATAGACAGATTAGTGTTACTAAGAAAACTACTTCTTTCTATTCAAAAAAATCTACTTTGTCAGAATCTAAATGATAATAGGCTGAAATGATTTTAAGCTGCTCATTATCAACCTGTTTTTTGATTATTCCTGAGTTTTTATAGATTGACAAGCTAGTTAATTCTGCATTTTTTTTAACGATGTTATTAATTGTTTTTTCTTTAACTGCCCGTACTGCAGGTGCAATATACCGAAATAAATGGCGGAAGTTTTTTTCATCAACGCCATTATGATCTTCAAGTGCAGCAGTAATTGCACCACAACTTTCATGACCCATTACTATAATTAGTTTAACATTCAAATTAGCTACTGCATATTCGATACTTGCCAAACTGGAAATATTGGCAACATTTCCTGCAATCCTTATTACAAACAACTCTCCTAATCCTGTATCAAAAGCAAATTCAGGTACAATCCTAGAATCAGAACAGCTTAAAATAATTGCAGAAGGATGTTGTCCTGAAACTAATTCATTTCGTCGGGAGGAATTCTGTAGTTTCCCATCTAATTTATCTGCAATAAAGTGTAAATTCCCCTCTTGTAGTCTCTTAAGAGCTCTTGCCAGCTTAACTGATTCATAATTATTTAGTTGTTTTTTTGCAAAGATAGTTGATTTATTGAAAGACAAATAAATAGATGTCTACAGTTTTGAATAAATAAAAATAATTATATTTGTATCTTAAAATCAATTTCAAGCCCCTAATTTAAAAATAAGAATATGAAAATAATATCCTATTTAGCTATATTTCTGTTAAGTATTTTAGCAATAAGTTTCACCACCCAATTTACAAAAGAAAAAGAACC
>JAOZNO010001051.1 GCA_029933755.1 Bacteroidales bacterium
GTCATTTTGTTGTATTAGACGGTATGGGCTTAAGAAAGGAGATTGAATCTGAAGAAATTTGGGGGTTTAGTCAAAATGGCATCCTATTTATTTATTGGAATAATGAATTTAACCGGATTCCTGTGTTTGGAACAATCTGTCACTTTATTGCTGACAAAACCTATGTGGATAATAATAACAACAATAATAACTACTATAATAATTATTATAATCCTTACAACACATATTATCCATCAAATTCTCAAACTACAAAAACAGAGCTAAGACAATATTTGCTGGATACGGAAACTGGAAATGTTACGGATTACTCTTATAAGAATATTGAAATAGTTTTGATGCGTGACACTGAATTATATGAAGAATTTATAAAGCTTAAGAAAAAACAAAGAAAACAATTGAAATTTTTATACTTGCGCAAGTATAATGAAAAGCATCCCTTTTACATCCATCAAGAATTTTAACTAAAAACACAAACTATGAAGTACACGATTATCTTATCCGCACTTTTAACATTTTTCGTATTAAATGTTCGTGCACAGGATGCAGTTGCAAGCACAGATGAAATAAATAAATTTCACAAAACAAAAACCTATGTTGTTTTTGACTCGAATATTTTCGGCAGTTATAACAAAGCTATAAAAAAAGCAATAGAGCAAAACTGGACTTTAACTGAAGTCGAATTTATTGATGAAACCCAATATTCAAAAATGAGACGTAGCTACCGTAATTCATTTTTGGTGCGAACTAAAGTAAAATTCACCAAGGACAAATCGAAAACGGCTTATACATTCTTGAGTCTATTACTTGGCGATAGTAGAAGTGGGATGGAGTTTATGCCTGATCTTTGCTCTTTCCCTTTATCATATTACAATGTTGATTATGACAAGTATTTGTATAAATTGGGTGCCATAATCATGTTTATGCAAAATCATGTAATTGTAACTCAGGAAAATCCTAAATTAAGCTCTAAAAATATTTTAAAGTATTACAGCAAAAATGCTGAAGAGCTTGGTAGTAAAACATTATATGTGCTTAAAGATGAGTTAGCAAAGGATGTGAATACTATTTCAAAAATTAAGGCTTATTATTCAGGCAAAGTTAAAATTGTAGAACCTGAAGAAATTAAAAAAGCTATTGCTGACAAAGATCCAAATGTAGTATTCCTCCATAAAGTTGGCCCTGATTCAGAATCTCAAAAAATGCGTATTTACAAAGTAATTATGGGTGCTGCTGATGGAAAACTATACTATTTTAATTATCACAAATATAAAAAAGGGAAATTACCAGATGCATTTTTAGCTAGTGATTTTAAAAAGTTGTGATTTCAGGCCTCAGTAATTTTGATATTTTTAATAATAAATCACAAGCAGTCATTAAAAAACTAAACCATGGCTAAATTGTTAAACTGTTAAATTGTGGATGAATAACAATCCGCCGAAGGTCAGGTAACAATTTAATCATCCGCTAGCTAGCAGAATCATCGACCCTTTGCGATTATT
>JAOZNO010000258.1 GCA_029933755.1 Bacteroidales bacterium
CTATATTTGAATTTACAATTATTATTGTATTTTTTTGCCGGATGTAACTTTTATATCAACTTATGCAACTAACATATAAACAAGAATAATTTACTAGTGAATAAACAAAAAAAAGAATTTTTAGAGTTTTATAATCCTATTCATGACTCGTTTAGCAGATTTTGCCGGGCAGTTTCCGGTAATATTGACGATTCTAAGGATTTAATACAGGATAGCATTCTAAATGTTTTAGAAAGTTTTGATAAAATCAGGGATATATCAGCCTTTAAATCATACATTTTTAGCGTGGCCAGCAACTTAAATAAAATGAAGCATCGCAAAAATAAATTTAAAGCTCATTTTAATAATCAGGAAATGAATCAAATTATTGATTCTACACAGAATCCTGAATATATGGCTGATTTTAATATAATTTATGAAAAAATTCTGTCCTTGCCACAAAAAATGTCTGAAACAATTATTCTTTATCATATTTCGGATTTATCGCTTAAAGAAATTCAAAAAATTCAAGGTGGCAGCTTATCGGGTGTAAAGTTGCGTTTAAAACGAGGCAGAGAAAAAGTGCTTAAATTATTAAACACGCCGGCACAAGTAAAAAAGGCTCTTATGCTTTTAACAATCTAATTTAAAAGCTATGAAAAAAATATATACACAACAAGATTTAGGTCAATTCTTTAAACAGTTTAAAGAGCTGCCAAATTCGTGTAATCTGGAAAAAGTACATCAAACAATCTATAATCCTGATGCTAAGGTCAAATATTTAGTTAAACCAAAATTTAAACCATTTAAACTTATAATTATGGCAAGTCCTTTTATAATAGGATTCGCGTCTATAATAATCTGGTTAACACCTAATGTCGTTGAAAACAAAACTGATAAACAAGATTTAATAATACAGCAAACTGCTGTTAGAAATCATAAAATTGATGGTAATAAAAATGAAATTATTATTGATAAAACCCAAATCAGCAAAGAAAGTAAACAGGTAAACAAACCTATCAAAAGCGTAGAAATTAAAGCGGAAAGCGGAAGTTTAAATAAGGTAACAACTGTAACAGAAGGATTAATAAATAATGAAAATACAAAATACAAGCATAAAACTGATAACAATCAAAAGGTAGCTGATTTTGTTATTAACAAAAATGTGAAGCACGCAGAGTATGAAGCCAAAAATGTTCCTAAAGGAATCCAGTTCATTGAATTATCAAAAAATGAATTGATGGAGCTTGGTTTTGAAATTAATGATGATAAAATTACTATAATTACAAAAAGTAAAGGATGGAAAATAGTTTTATCTAAACGAATGAAAGGTGTAATACGACATATGTTTTCTTTGAGGGAAAAATCTAAACCAAAGCCTATATTTCTTTCGAATATAAATGGGAAACAAATGCTTAAATGGAGAAGTGCGGGCGACAACAAAAACAAAATGGAAGATGATTATTTTAAGAATACTATCCAAGAACTTATTCCCGTAATATTAAGACAAAGTGATTTTCCGGAAATTTTAGACGAAACTCAGGTTTTTTGGTTTGAACCAACAATTGAACTATTTGAATCTTTACCTGATAGAATTGCCGTACAATTAGAAGAAGAATATAATTATATTACTGCAGAAACAGAAGAAGAACGAACAGAGCTGTCAAGCAATTGTACTTATTTTGAAGCATGTAAAACAAGCATGTTGGTTGAAAGTTGTAAATTGTATCCTAATCCGGCAAGGCAATCAACAAGCATTGAGTTTTTTGTGCCGGAATCAATAAAAGGAAGCATATCAATAGCAAATATTACGGGTGCACAAATCAGAATATTAGTTTCGAACACTACTTTTGAAAAGGGTAGTAATTTATACAAACTTGATTTATCAGGTATTAATTCAGGAATTTATTTTGTGTTGATACAAACTTCTAAAGGTTATAAAACCCAGCGGTTGATTATCTCAAAATAAATAAGATTCTGCACATTTTAACTCTATGGCAAAAGGTCTAAATTTAGATCTAAACTTATAGTTTATAGAAAAATGTACATTATTCTTGGCTAATAATATTATATTTCATACTTTTAGCACATTAATCAATTAAACTTTTATTAAATTGAAACAGTCCATGATTGATTTTATACTGAAATCCTAAAATAATATCTAGGCTTATCAGTTAATAATCAAAAGGATACAAATTTAAAAACTATGAAAAACATTAGCCTAATAGTTGCAATTTTGATGGCCGTAATTTTTAGTTCATGTGGAGCCAAAGAAGAAACTACTGAAGAAACGAATCTGGACACAGAAATTATTGATGAAACTGTGGACACTTCTGCTTACTCAGACAATATTGAATTTCTTTCAGATGAAAGTGATATAGAAATAGATCCTGTGGATAGCACTTTACAGGAAGACTTGCTTTACCCTGAGAATGCGAATGAAATACAGGTTGACCCTGTTATTGAAGAAAAACAACAACCTGTTACCGAAGAGATTAAAGAAACACCTGTGGTTAAAGAAGTACATCAAAAAAGGTATTATGTTGTTGTTGGTAGCTTTAAAAAGTTTAGTAATGCCCAAAACTTAAATAAATACTTTGAGCAAAAAGGTTACCATCCAATGATTCTACCTAAAGTAAATGAGTATAACAGGGTAGCTATTTCATCGTATGTTGAAAAACCGAATGCTAAAAAAGCAGTAACAAAATTACGTGGCGAGTATAACGATTTAACTTTTTGGATTTACCAGTGGTAGCCTGATAAAGAAAAAATAATCATTCCATAAGTATTTGTGAAGCCCCGTTCGGGGCTTTTTTCATTTATGAACTGGTAGAATGGAAAGTTGTCTATAGTTTTATATCATCAAAGTTTTGACCAAAAACACCCATTACTTTTGCAACGGAAATAAAAGCCTCATCATCGGTTTCTTTTGATATGGCAAGTATTTTTTCTTTGTCTTGTTTACGCGCAATTACCATTACCACATCAACATCTTTTTTACTGTACCAGCCATATCCTTTCAAGCATGTTACACCTCTTTCTACCTCAGTAGAAATCCGTTCAGCAATAATTTTACTGAAACGCGAGTAAATCATTATCTGGAACGACTGCCTTGAACCATTTAATATAGCATCAACGCTATACGAAGCAACTGCCATGGATACATAGCCATATACAATTTTCTCAACAGATTGAAAAATAAACCAGGATGAAGCAATAACTACCATATCAATATAAAGAAAAACTCTTCCTGGACTAATATTTCGATACTTATTGATAATTAGGGCGATAATATCTGTTCCTCCGGCATTTCCTCCATGTGAAAAGGCAATTCCTACACCCACACCGCTTAAGCCACCGCCAATTAAAGCTGCCATAAATTCATCTTTTACCAAAGGCTGTTTAATCAACTCCTGTAACACAACAAAAAACAACGAGCTTAAAACAATTCCATAAATGGTATTTATACCAAAACGTGCACCCAAAATGCGCATAGCAATAATAACCAACACAATGTTGACCAAAAAAGTGGTATATCCAACAGGAAAACCAGTTGAGAAATATATTAAACTTCCTAAACCACTAATTCCTCCACCAACTATTTCAGAGGGAATTAAAAAAGCGGTCCACCCAAAAGCAAAAATAAACAAGCCAATGGTAATATAAATATACGGTTTAATCAAACTGGTAAGTTTTGCCATTTCTAAAGTTATTTAATACTATTTTTATAGTCACTCATTATTAAAAAAAGTGCGCAAAGCTAATCATCCTTTCTTATATTTTAATATGTAAAATCACAGTTTTAATTATTTTTAAGATATTTTTGTAAAAAAAAGATATGGCATTAATCTTAAACATAGAAACAGCTACAGAAGTTTGCTCGGTTTGCCTAGCCAAAGACGGTGAAGTAATAGCTGTGAAAGAAAGTTTTGAGGGCAAAACACATGCAAAACTTCTTACCGTTTTTATTGAAGAACTTTTAAAGGAAAATAATTTAAAAGTAAAAAACATGGATGCTATTGCCGTAAGTATGGGACCCGGATCTTATACAGGTTTACGTATTGGTGTTTCAACCGCAAAAGGTTTGGCTTATGCAGCCAATTTACCATTAATTGCAATAAGTACACTACAAAGTATTGCTTTGGGAGTATCTTTAAAAAACAATTTTAAGCCAAATGCATGGGTTTGCCCTATGATTGATGCCCGAAGGATGGAGGTTTACACATCTTTTTTCAATACAGACAATAAATCGGAATCAAAAATCTCAGCTGATATTATTGATGAAAATTCTTATATCAATATATTGAACGAACGACAAGTTGTATTTTGTGGAAATGGTTCTGCCAAATGCAAAGAAAATATCACCCATAAAAATGCATTGTTTCTTGATGATGTTAAATGTAGCTCAAGTTATATGACAACTCTTTCAGAAGAAGCTTATTTAGAGTCTGATTTTGTTGATTTGGCTTATTTTGAACCGTTTTATCTGAAAAACTTTGTAGCTACCATCCCGAAAAAGAATATTTTCAAATAGGAGCTTTTAAACTCAAGCTTTTATTCTTAAACCCTTTTCATCAATTACCGAAAACTTATTTTTCATATCAGAAAAATACTTGTTTAACACATTCACAACAGTAATAATCCGTTCAGTTCTTGGAATTTTCATTAACCTTATTAAAATAATTCCTTTGTGTTCCTTTTGTAAACGATATGTTAACTCGCCAAAATCTTTATCCTCAGTTAATAGCAATAATTTTTTGTTTACGGCAATTTTTAAAACTTCAACATCATCAATTCCAGAATTATTTTCTAATATGGAATAAACAGCAACATTACCCTTTCTAAGTGCCCTAATTATTCCAAAATCGACACTTTCATCAGCTATTATTTCCACCTTACGAAGCTATTGAATAAACGATTTCATTTTTTATCGAAAAGGCTGCAAACATTAAACAAGCATAAATGTCTTTTTCTGTAATATTGGGGTATGCATCTAATAAATCATCAAATTTATCACCAACAGCCAGTTTCTCAAGTATTAAATCTACTGAGATACGTGTATTTTTGATGATTGGTTTCCCGTATAACACCTTAGGGTTTGATTGAATATATAATGTCCAGTCGACCATAGCAGTCATTATTTAGTTGTTTTATACAAATATACAACTTTTAGTTTATAAATTTAAAAATCCCAAATTTAGCCAACTGATAGTCACAGCGTGAAGTGATAATATAGAGTAAACCATAATTGACACAATTAGCTGTTTATTAGGTTATTCACACCGTGACTTACATATTTTAATGGTCTTACAAAATCAAAACCATTTAACCATTTAGCCTTTTTTTGCTCTTTTTTTATTCTTTTTATATTTCTTAATTATTCTCTTATCGTGTCTAAAAGTTAAGCGCTCACCTCCATCGTATGTAGATGCCCAATATATATAACTATCAACGTCAACTTTATAATTACTAAGCATTTCTTTAGGTTTTTCCTTTTTCTGTAGTTGTTCAATAATTTGGTTTACATTATTAAGTTCCTCAAACTTTTCAAGCCTTAACAGTTCTTTATTATAATGCTTAAACAGCTCAACTGAGAAATTTCTGCGTAAAGAATGTTTATATAGCGCATAAATAATAAACACAGTTATTCCTATAAAAATAACTGCTATTATTACTCCTAATGTTATTCCAATTCCTAAACCTATACCACTCACCATTTGCAATTTCTTTTTTTTGTCAATATATAAAGCCGACCAGACCTCAAAGGTTTTCAAAACTTTTGAGGTCTGATAAATAGAGATTGTTACCGAACAAATCTCTGAAATAAGTTTTATTTTATAGATACAAAAGTAAACCTTTGCAAATTAATAGGCAAATTAACTATTCTTAATT
>JAOZNO010000259.1 GCA_029933755.1 Bacteroidales bacterium
CCCCGTCTCTTTAGCGATTGTGTAAAAATGAAATTACAGATAATTATTTTGAGTTCAGCCGCTAAGCGGGTTCTTAATAAGCAGATATACAGACTAATACATTTTTACTTTTAATAGGATTACCCGCTAAGCGGCTTTTCGGAGTGCCGTCAAGGTTTATTATGTATATATTCACAATATTGCTAAAAAAGACGCTAAGTTCGCAAAGTTTATGAATGCTTTGCATTCACTTTTTAGCGTTCTTTGCGTGAAACTATTCTCTTAAACTGAGTAGTTACCATTTTTAAAGTTTTTAGGTTTAATTATTAAATTTATGGACAACCCTTTGTTATTTTTAATTTTCAATTGAAGGCAGAATTATATTTTTCATTATGGCAAACGCTAATTTATCTTCTTGTGAATTATAAGCACCACCCGTGAAAACAGCAACTAATTTCATTTCTGGAATTATCATAATATATTGTCCGCCATTTCCAGTAGCTGTTTTTGAAATTATTGTTTTTTCATTTGTTGTAAAAGGAATATTCCACCATAAATAGCAATAGTCAATTCCTGTTATTTTCGTTTTTGGCGTGGTAGACTCCTCAATCCACTCTTCGGATACGATTTGTTTTCCATTCCATTTTCCTTTGTTTAAAATCAATTGTCCAATTTTAGCCATGTCCCTAGAGGTCATATACAATCTTTTTCCAGAAGCAATAACTTCACCATCAGAAGTATGCCCCCATTTTACATTGTCAATCCCTAAATGTTTAAACAAATGTTCATCTGCAAATTCATTTATTGACATTCCTGATGTTTGACTAATAATTTCAGTCATAAGAATCACTCCCATTGAACAGTAATGTGATACTTCTCCAGGGTTATTGACCATTGGTAGGTCAAGTGTATATTGAAGCCAATCTTTTTTCTTGTAAACTTTGTCTTCTTGACCTTTTGATTTTTTATCCCAATCATTACAATCTAGTCCGCTCGACATTGTCAAAAGATGTTTAATCGTAATTTCCAACTTTCTTTTATCCAAGTGCTTTTTGGGCACAGGGCTTTTAAGGTATTTAGTTATAGGGTCATTTATATTGTCAATAAATCCTTTGTCAATGGCTATTCCTAACAATATTGATCGAATACTTTTTGATGTCGAACGAAGGTCATGTGTTCTATTAACCTTATAGTCGTCAAAATATTCTTCGAGAACCAATTGATTGTTTTTAACTAGAACAAAGCTGTGCAATTTATGATTCGCATTTTTGATTTGATTGAAAAGTTTGTAAATCAAGGTCGAATCAATACTTTGTGATTTCATATGACTCGTTTTCCATCCGTCTTCAAGTTCTTTCGGTTGGGAATATGTATAGTAATCCTGTCCATAGCAAATTGTGCTTACGAATAGTATTATAATTGTCAATCTTACTATATCTTTCATTCTTTCATAATAAAGGGTAACAGAATAAACATACCGGTGTGTTTATTCCATATATGGATATACCTGTTTTTTGTTTCAAATATAATCAATCCAATGAACTTTTTAAATTTCCACTAAATTTAGTTAGGGTATGGTAAATATCCAAACTATAGAGACTGTGTAAAAACAAACAATTATTTTTAATATTGAGTATGCTCCAAAAAGTATAATTTACTACATTAATCCGCTAAGCGGGTTTTTAATAGACAGATATACAGATTGATGTATTTTCACATTTAATAGAATTACCCTCTAAGCGGGTTTTCGGAATGCCATCAATACTACCAGCCTTAAGCGCTCACAAAGGTTTTCTGACACATCACGACGCAATAATCTGATTTTAGCCTTAGAATGAACAAAACGCATAAAAAAAACACAGTCATTTCAGCCAATAAGTAAAAAGGGGATGAGCAAAAGCAGAATGTGAAAAATATGCTTTCTAAGCACGTATTATTCTATTCGTTTTTTTACAATTTTTTTATTTCAAATTTTTCACCAGTTAATTTTTCTGAAACCTCCCATAGTCTTTTTGCTACATCTTTGTCATAAGAATGAGCTTTAGAATTAAGCTTTCCAGGTTTACCTTTCATACCATTAAAACCAGTTGGACCAAAATAATCAGCTCCATTTACATCATCGCCTAAAGCAGCATAAAGCATTGGCAAAGCTGCTTTTTCCGGAGGATGAGTGAAAAATGGTAAAAATGGAGTCATTAGTACCTGGATAAGCTTTGGAAGATTAGAAAATAAATTGGTTTTAGATACCCCAGGATGCGTCGAGATAGCAATAACTTTACTGCCAGCCTTATTCAACCTTCGCTGCAATTCATAGGCAAACATTAAACAAGCTAATTTACTTTGGCCATAAGCACCTATTTTAGAATAACTATTCTCAGAATTTAAATTATCGAAATCAATCCGGCTATTTTCATGTGCAATACTACTTGTAGTAGCTATTCTTGCTCCTTCGGTTTTGTTCAATATTGGCATCAATAAATTAGCTAATAAAAAATGACTGAAATAATTTACTCCCATTTGACTTTCAAAACCATCTTCAGTTTTTGAAAAGGGCGGAATCATAATCCCAGCATTTTCGATTAACAAATTCAAATGCTTGTGTTTGTCACCAAAAGACTTAGCAAAACTTCTAACACTTGTCAAGCTGTTGAGATCTAATTCCATGATTTCAATATCGGCAGATGGAATTGTTTTAATAATTTCCAATTTAGCACTTTCTGCTTTTTTTATATTTCGGCAAGCCATTATAACTTTAACTTCTTTTTTAGCCAAACCAATTGTAATTTCTAAACCAAGTCCGGAATTAGCACCAGTTACTATCGCTATTTTTCCTTTTTGTGAATCTAAATGATCTATGTCAAAACTCATATTTCTAGTATTTATTTGTTCTTAGTTCTACTTTACGAATTTACTGTCGTCCTGAAAGGACAGCTTAATCTGTCCTTTCAGGACGCTTGTTTATAATCGTATTAATAACCCAATGCGTTGCATTGGGCTGAATTAAATACAGCTTTCATCCATCAATTTTAACTTCGAAAAGTAGAATTAAAATAAAACTCCTCGCAGCAAGCTGACGAGCTATCTTAGTAGAAATTATTTTCAAATCGCTCCAATCCTCTAAATGCACACGTTTGCGACGTCAATATTATCAATTTTAAGCGCTCACAAAAATTCTCTGACAGACAAGAACACAAAAGCCTTTTTTTTGCCTAAAAACGAATAAAACACATCAGGAAACATAATTATTTCAGTGAATAAGAATAAACGAATAGCCTGCCCCATCAAACTGGGGAATTATTCAGGCTAAAGATTTAAAAATAAGTCAAAAATCCCGATATGGTGCATCTAAAAACTTGTTGGCTTCTGATTCAGAGAATTTTGCATTCTTGTTATCCCAGTGCAAAGTTTTATTAGGAAAACGTCCGGCAATAACACCCAAAAGTATGGTTTCAGTAAGCCTGGCTGAATAAGAAAAATCAGCACTGCATTTATCCTTTCCAAGGCAAGCATCCACAAATTGATGGTAATGCTTATTCCCCTCAACATCGTAACTCTTTGTTGGAACACCTAAATCGTCTGATTCCTTAATCTTCGATAAATCCAAATCCTGGTATTTTCCATTTACAATATGCTTTGGAAGCTGCATAAAGTGTGGTAATAAAAGTCTACCCTTTTCACCAATAAACATTGCCCCCTGGCTCGGAAGTTTTTCATTGTCAGGCAGAATTAAATCCTTATGTTCTTCAGGTGCACCAGGGCCATCATACCACACCCATTTTAATGTTTTTGTTGTGTACTTAGTTCCGGGAAATTTATATGTTACCTCATTTTTCTCAGGAAAGCCAAATCCAGTAGGTTTTCTGCAACTATTTTTGATAGTCTTTGGTACATCTAATTCTAAAGCATTATACGGAGTGTCAAAAATATGTACACCCATATCGCCAAGTGTTCCACAACCATAATCTAAAAGTTTTCGCCACTGGGCCGGATGATAAATATCTTTTTTATAAGGTCTTTCAGCTGAAGTTCCCTGCCAAAGATTCCAATCCAGGTTTTTAGGTACACGATCACTTCCTTCGGGTGCCGGGCCATCATAACCCCAATTTTTTGGAGACCAGGCTCTTACCGTCTTAACATCGCCAATAATCCCGGATTGAATCAGCAAAGTAGCCAGTTTATAATCATAAAAAGAGTGTACCTGAATACCCATTTGACTCACCAATTTATTTTCTTTGGCAAGTTTCCGCATTGCTCTGGCCTCTGAAACGTGGTGTGTTAAAGGTTTCTGACAATATACAGGCTTTCCTGCTTCCATTGCCATTATAGAGGCTGGTGCATGTGTATGATCCGGCGTTGATACAATAACAGCATCAATACCGTTCTTCATTTCCTTAAGAAGAATTCTATAATCAGAATAAACAGCTGCATTAGGATGTAATTTTTTTGCAGCTTTTAGTGCCTTTGAATCAACGTCACAAAGTGCAACAACATCAACCAATTCATGTGATGAGATAGAGGCAAGATCTGCGCCTCCCATTCCACCAACCCCAATATGAGCTGTTCTTAATCGTTTATTTGGTAATAAGGCCCAGGCTGGTGATGGTAAAAGTGCACCTAAGCTTAAAACACCCGTACTTCTAATAAAGTCTCTTCTTTTCATTGAAATAAATTTTAATTAAACACTTGTTTTTCAAAGGTATGTTTTTTTCTGAATATACCCCTATATTTTTTATAAATCAATTTTATCGTAATTGAAATCATTAATGTTTATGTTTTTATCTAAAACCGGCCTTAGTTTATCCATTTTTAAGACCACCTCTAATAATTAATTTACAGCAAGATTAACTCCGTTGAGGGCTAAAGCCGTTTTCAGAGTTTTTCATAGACAATGGAAATCTTGAAAGTACTATCGGGATAATACAATGAAATTTTCAGCAATATGGAGAACGCTAAAAACCCAATGGGAACAAATATAACAAACAATCTAAGTTCGTTAAAATATTTTCATATAGCTATACTTCGACTAGCTCAGCACAGGAGGCTATTAAAAAATATTTATGCCCCTGTAATATTTCATAACAGGATAAACTTGCATCCTTCGGTCGCCAGAGGCTTGCCGTAGGCAATACTTGTTCGCTATATTTATTTCTTACCCAAAAGTAATTAATAGAGGTGGCCATTAACCCCCTGCGATATGAATAATTCTCTTCTATTTATACATTCTTATATCTTTTCTACTTTTTATATTCAACGTTTTATATATTTTATTAATGTGTGTTTTCAAAGTGCTTAATTCGATAAAAAGTTCTTCTGAAATTTGTTTGTTTGATTTATTCTGTAAAATCAATTCGAATACTTGTTTTTGTCTATTCGTTAGAAAGTCATTTTTTTCAGTTTTGTCAGAATTATTTTTAATAGAGTTTATCACATTTTGAATTTTCATTTTTTCTATTCTTAGCCAAATTATAATAAGAACAAGTGAAAATACAGCAATTAGAACTGCAATATAAGGATAACTTGACCAAATCCATTTTGTTCCATTTAAAGTGAATTTAAAACTAAGTCCTAAAAAAATAAAGAATACAGCAAACATCTCAATCCACTTTTGTCTTTTGAATGAAAAATTCAGTATGATACCTTCGAATTTCATTATTTATTGTTTGCTTTTTAAAAATGTGTGGTAACGGTGAGTATATGAAGCGTTGAAGACTTTATAGCACAAAACTTTCAATTTAATATGCTGTTTATTTACTTTCATAATCTTTAGGCTCTAGCCTGATTAATTATGCTACGCATGAGCTAAAGGTTCATAAATTTATTAGTCATGTAATTAATTTTCTATAAATAAGCCAATTGAGTCA
>JAOZNO010001052.1 GCA_029933755.1 Bacteroidales bacterium
CAACCCCATCACAAGTCACAACCCCTTCATCAACATCAGACACGTAATAATATAATGGCCACTCTTTAAATGCCAGCTGTTTTGAATTATCATTCCTTGTAATAACTGTAAAATCAGCAGAACTTAATGCAGGATCTACCGTGTAATTTTCTGAATAAAACACAGGCCATGAAGCAATACACCCATCCGCACATTCAGATACACCACTTGCATCTTTCGAATAAAAATACAATGCTCTACCATTACTATCAACTATTATATTGCCAAAAGTAGCATGCTGTATTAGCTTAACGCCATTTCCTAATTCTGGTTCGGGTTCTACCTTATCGTCCTCTTTACATGAAATAACCAACATCATTAATAATGTTGAAACTAAAATTATCCAAGTTTTCATCTTTTCCTTTTTGATTAAAAAATATTTATAATCTATAAAAAAAGGAGAATCTCAATCAAAAAACCGATCCTTATTTAGAATCATTCCATATAAATCAACTTTTATATCAATGTTCCCTATCCTTTCAATTGAAAGTAAATTAACAATAATTTAAATATGATAAGCACTAAGTGCTATTTAATGTTGCTTACGCACTAATGCATGACTTTAGTAGTTAGCAAGTTAGCAAAAAGTAAATATACAATTAATTTTGTCATGGTACTTAGTATATAAAAAAAACTGACTTCATGAAGCTTCAAAATTTGGAATTTTAAAACAATAAGAAGTCAGAGAAGTTATTTTACACTTGAGAAAGATAGACTTAGCTAACCAGCGTACCAACATTTTCACCTTTAACTATTTTGATAAGGTTACCGGATATATTCATATCAAAAACCACAATAGGCATATCATTTTCTTTGCACATTGTAAATGCGGTTTGATCCATAATTTTAAGATTTTTGCTTATCGTTTCATCAAAACTAATTTTTTCAAATTTGGTTGCATTTGGATCTTTTTCCGGATCAGCAGTATAAATACCATCAACCCTGGTACCTTTTAATAAAACATCTGCCTCAATTTCAACCGCACGCAATGCTGAAGCACTATCGGTTGTAAAAAAAGGATTCCCTGTACCTCCTGAAAAAATAGCAACTTCACCAGACTGAAGTGCTTGAACTGCTTTCTGTTTATTAAACCGCTCACCAACAGATTCAATCGTAAATGCTGTAAAAACCTTAGCTTTTTGTCCAATATTTTGAAAGGCTGATAAAAGTGCCATACTATTAATAACCGTAGCCATCATTCCCATTTGGTCACCAATTACACGATCAAACCCTTTCTTTGCTCCCGTCATTCCTCGAAAAATATTTCCACCACCAATAACTATCCCCACCTGCGTTCCACTCTTTACAATTTCAGAAACCTGCTGAATATAAGAGGAAACAACAGCTGCATTAATCCCGTAATTATCGTCACCCATAAGGGCTTCACCACTCAGTTTTAATAAAACTCTTTTATATCTATTCATTTTTTAAACATTTAATTTTAG
>JAOZNO010000260.1 GCA_029933755.1 Bacteroidales bacterium
AATATTTTTTAACATACTTAAATTTGCACATATTTTTTGAGAAAATAATGAACGGAATTAAGACAATAGAACATAAAGGTATTGTAAAACAGGCAAGTAGCAAAAAATTAATTGTCAGTATTATTACAAATTCAAGTTGTGCCTCGTGCGAGGCAAAGGGTTCTTGTTCTTCATCTGAAATTGAAGAAAAAGAAATTGAAGTACGCAAATTTGATGATATATATAAAGTTGGTGAACAAGTAGTCGTTTTTTTAAAGGAATCTTTGGGGTTTAGAGCCCTGTTTTTAGGCTATCTGCTTCCTTTTATTGTATTAATGACTACTTTAATTATTTTTACTTCACTAGGATTTTCGGAAGGTACTGCTGGATTAATTGCTTTAGGTAGCCTTCTACCTTATTATACAATACTCTATTTCTTGAATAAAAAACTAAAAAACACTTTTTCGTTTTCTATTAGAAAAATTAAATCAAATCAGATATTAACAAATGCTGAATTAAATTTTTGAAAATAATTCATTATGAGTGAAATAGTTATATATACAATTGTTACGGTAAGTGCAATAGGAATTCTAGCAGCAATAATATTATATTTTGCTGCAAAAAAGTTCCATGTAGTTGAAGACCCAAGAATTGATGATATTGAAGAGGCACTTCCAAGTGCAAATTGTGGGGGCTGTGGTTATCCGGGATGTAGAAATTTTGCAGAAGCTTGTGTAAAAGCAGAAAATCTGGCAGATTTATTTTGTCCTGTAGGTGGTAATGATGTGATGAAAGATGTTGCAGGAATACTTGGACAGGAAGCTATTGAAAAAGCAGCTCAGGTTGCTGTAATTAGATGTTCAGGTTCATTTGAATACAGACCACGAACAAATAATTACGATGGTGCAGTAAACTGTACGGTTGCAGCAAACCTATATAGTGGTGATACTGGTTGTCAGTACGGATGTTTAGGCTTAGGCGAATGTGTTGATGCCTGCACTTTTGATGCTATGTACATGGATGAAAAAACGGGTCTTCCCGTAGTAATTCAAGATCAATGTACTGCCTGTGGTGATTGTGTAAGAGCTTGCCCTAAAGATATTATTGAACTCAGGAACCAGGGTAAAAAGGATCGTAGAATTTTCGTTTCTTGTATAAATGAAGATAAAGGTGGTGTTGCTAAAAAGAATTGTAGTGTTGCATGTATTGGTTGTACAAAATGTGAAAAAGTGTGTAATTATGATGCAATAAAAATTGAAAATTTTCTTGCGTATATTGATTTCACAAAATGTGTGCTTTGCAGAAAGTGTATTGCTGTATGTCCGACAGATGCGATACATGAAACAAATTTCCCTTTAAGGAGAATTAAAAGTCCGGTTGAGAAAAAAACAGTAGTTAAAGAAAAAGCTGTTGTTACTGATAATCCTGACCTTGTAAATATTGCGAAGAAAAAGCAGGAATCGAATGATAATGAAGCAGAATCTAAAGATAAAGAATAAGCACTCGTGAAAAGTTGTATATTTATTTTTTGTGAGATTACTAACTATTAACACTTTGCACAAGTGCGTAAGCAACAATAAATAGCCCTTAGGGCTTAATACTAATTTAAATAAATTATAGCGGATGTTAAAGACATTTTCAAGAGGAGGAGTTCATCCACCAGAAAACAAGTTGTCAGCCGTTCAGACAATAGAACAATTAGCACTTCCTAAAATGGTGACTATTCCAATATCACAACATATTGGTGCACCATCAACACCAATTGTTAAAAAGAATGATTTGGTAAAAGTAGGTCAGATAATTGCTAAAAGCTCAGGATTTGTATCAGCCAATATTCATTCTTCCGTATCGGGCAAAGTAATAAAAATTGATTCGGTAATGGATAGTAGTGGCTACAAAAAACAGTCAATTATTATCCAGGTTGATGGTGATGAATGGGAAGAAAGTATTAATCGTGATCCTCAATTAATTAAGGAAATAAACCTAAGTAGTGAGGAAATTATAAAAAAAGTAGGTGATGCAGGTATTGTAGGTTTAGGTGGTGCAACTTTTCCATCTCAAGTAAAACTTTCAGTTCCAAAAGGCATGACAGCTGAAATACTTATTATAAATGGTGTTGAATGTGAGCCGTATTTAACTGCCGACCACAGACTAATGCTGGAAAAAGGTGATGAGCTAATGGTTGGCACCAAAATTCTGATGAAAGCACTTAATGTTAGCAAAGCGGTTATTGGAATTGAGAACAATAAAAGAGATGCAATAGAGCATTTAACAAGCTTATCAAGCAATTACGAAGGCATTACAATACAAGCATTAAAAGTTCAGTACCCACAAGGTGGCGAAAAGCAACTTATTAAAGCGGTGATTAACAGAGAGGTTCCTTCCGGAGGATTACCAATTGCTGTAGGTGCAGTTGTTCATAATGTAGGGACAGCTTATGCAGTTTATGAAGCAATACAAAAAAACAAGCCTCTTTTTGAAAGAATAGTTACCGTTACCGGAAAATCAGTTAAAAATCCTGCAAACTATTTGGCAAGAGTTGGCACATCTTTAACGGAATTAATTGAAGCGTCAGGAGGATTACCCGAAGATACAGGCAAAGTAATAAGTGGTGGTCCAATGATGGGAAAAGCATTAAATACAATAGATATCCCTATGACTAAAGGCACATCAGGAGTTCTGATTATTCCCGTAGGTGAATCTCGTCGGGGTGTGGTTCAGGATTGTATTCGGTGTGCTAAATGTGTTTCTGTTTGTCCAATGGGACTTGAACCTTATCTTCTAATGACTGTTTCTGAACAACAAAACTATGAAAGGACTGAAAGTGAGAGAGCTATGGATTGCATAGAATGTGGATCATGTAGTTATACCTGTCCTTCAAATAGACCTTTGTTAGATTATATCAGACTTGGTAAAGCTGAAGTAGGAGCAATTATAAGATCAAGAAAAGCATAATACAGCAAAGCTGTAATTATAAATTTTAAATTATAGATTAAAAAAATGAGCAAATTATTAACTGTTTCACCATCACCACATAACTACGGAAAGGATACAATTAAGTCCTTAATGTATGGTGTGTTGATTGCATTGATTCCAACAACTGTAGTATCATTATACTTTTTTGGACTTGGTGCATTAATAGTTATTCTAACATCAGTGTTTTCAGCATTGATTTTTGAATACCTAATCACAAAATATATTTTAAAAAAGGAACCTTCGTTATTAGATGGTTCAGCAATTATTACTGGGTTACTACTGGCTTTTAATGTTCCAAGCAATTTACCTATTATCATAATTATTATAGGTGCTTTGGTTGCTATTGGTGTTGCAAAAATGTCTTTTGGAGGTTTAGGAAACAACCCCTTTAACCCGGCATTAGTTGGTCGTGTGTTCTTGTTAATTTCATTTCCCGTACAAATGACAAGTTGGCCAGTTCCTGTACAGTCAAGAATGCAATATTTAGATGCTGTAACTGGTGCTACGCCTTTAGGTCTGATGAAAGAAGGCTTAAGAAATGGAGAGCCCGTTTCAGACCTTATGACCCAAATACCAAATAATATGCAAATGTTTATTGGTAATATGGGCGGCTCGCTAGGTGAAGTTGCCGGAATTGCAATTTTGCTTGGTTTAGTTTGGATGTTGTACAAAAAAGTTATTACATGGCATATACCTGTTTCAATGATTGGTACAATTATTATCTTAACAGGTATTTTTTGGTTAATTAACCCTGATAAATATGCTGATCCTGTTTTTCATGTATTAACAGGTGGAGTGTTGCTTGGGGCAGTATTTATGGCAACAGATTATGTAACATCACCAATGACTACTAAAGGAATGTTAATTTTTGGTACAGGAATTGGATTATTAACAGTCGTTATCAGACTGTTTGGTGCATACCCCGAAGGGGTATCATTTGCTATTCTGATAATGAATGCATTTGTACCACTTATTAATATTTATGTTAAACCTAAACGATTTGGGGAGGTAATTAAAAATGGCTAGTAAAACAGAATCAACATTTCGAAATATGCTTTTAGCCCTGTTTGTTGTATCATTTATTTCTGCAACTACACTGGGGTATGTATATGAATTTACAAAAGAACCTATTGCTATTGCAAAATTAAAAAAGAAGATTGCAGCAATAAAAAAAGTAGTACCTGAATTTACAAATGACCCTAATGCCGATATGTATAAAATAGCGTCGGATATTAAAGGAGATACACTTGAATTTTATCCTGCATATAAGGACTCTGAATTAGTAGGAACAGCAATTAAAACATTTAGCGATTTAGGTTTCACAAAGCGAATTTACCTTATGGTTGGCTTTCTCGCTGATGGCACAATTCATAATATCAGCGTATTAGAACATGCAGAGACACCAGGATTAGGTGATAAAATGGATAAGAAAAAATCGAAATGGAGTGAGCAATTCAATGGTAAGAATCCTGCAAATTACAAACTAATTGTTAGCAAAGATGGTGGTGATGTTGATGCAATAACAGCAGCAACAATCTCATCAAGAGCCTATACAGATGCCGTTGACAGAGCATATAAAGCATTTATCGAGAATAAAAAATAAAGAATATAACAATATACTTATGAGTAAATTAACGATTTTAACCAAAGGGATTATCAAGGAAAATGCAGTTTTTGTGCTTTTCCTGGGATTATGTCCTACGCTTGGAACAACAACATCTGCTATTAATGGATTAGCAATGGGACTTGCAACAACTTTCGTTTTAGTTATGTCAAACATTGTAGTATCGATGGTAAAAAGTTTAATTCCTGATAAAGTAAGAATTCCTGCATTTATTGTAATTATTGCCACATTTGTTACGGTAGTAGAATTAACCATGCAAGCATTCTTACCTGATTTATTTGAAGTTTTAGGCTTATTTATCCCTTTAATTGTAGTTAACTGTGTAATTTTAGGAAGAGCAGAAGCCTTTGCATCAAAAAATAATGTTTTTGATTCGGTACTTGATGGTTTAGGTATGGGGCTTGGATTTGCTTTTGCTTTAACAGTATTAGGTGGAATAAGAGAAATACTAGGAAGTGGGGCTTTATTTGGTTTCAGCTTCATGGAAGGTGACGGAATGCTTATATTCGTATTAGCTCCGGGTGCATTTATCGTATTGGGCTATCTTATTGCTATTTCAAATAAAATTAATAAAGCATAATATTCGTAATTGGGAACTGGCAATTAAGAAATTAATATATAGTAAAATATATTAAACGGTGACCAAATTAGGCTATCAAAAAATTATATTATTACATTAAGAAATAAATTATGGAATATTTATTAATTATAATCTCAGCTGTATTTGTTAATAATATTGTATTAGCAAAATTTTTGGGTGTTTGTCCTTTTATAGGCGTATCAAAAAAAGTAGAAACAGCTTTGGGAATGACCGGAGCAGTTATGTTTGTAATGGTAATTGCAACAATGGTTACCTACCTTATTCAAAAATATGTATTAGAAGTTTATGGCCTTCAGTTTATGCAAACCATAACTTTTATACTGGTAATTGCCTCATTAGTTCAATTAGTTGAAATTATTCTTAAAAAAGTTAGTCCTGCACTATTTCAGGCACTGGGTATCTTTCTACCATTAATTACCACAAACTGTGCAGTTTTAGGTGTAGCTATTCTTGCTGCAGGAAATAAAGGTTTTGGCCTGGTAGAAAGTGTAGTTTTTGCGGTAGCAAATGCTATAGGTTTTGGATTAGCTTTAACTATTTTTGCAGGATTACGTGAGCATTTAGATTTAGTAAATGTACCAAAAGGAATGAAAGGTGTACCTATTGCATTTATTGTAGCAGGTTTATTAGCAATGGCCTTTATGGGCTTTA
>JAOZNO010000261.1 GCA_029933755.1 Bacteroidales bacterium
TTCCAGTGAGTAAAACTCAATACAGATCTACTACAACAGGAAAAATAAATCTTGCACAAGCAATAGACCCATTAGATGGATATGTGCTTGCTTTTTTTGATGTTAAAATGTTGAGCGAACAAATTCTTAAACCTATTTCGGCACTGTCGCTTTTTGGTCAGTTAGCTATATTGGTTTTATGGTTTGTATTAATGCTTGTTTCTATTCTTTATGGAATTGTTTGGTCTATTCGCTATTTTATGGGGAAAATTGAAGGTGGAGCCAATATTAAAATCCGCTTATGGCCACTTGTTGCAAGTTTATTCTTTATAGTTTCAGTTATCCTTTTTCTGGTTGGTATGGGAGCAACACTTGTTCATTGTGGTGGTCCGGGTCTTGTATCTATATCTCTTATGATAGCCACAATTGGTTTTGGACTAGCTTCAGTGTGGTCGGTAGTTTGCGTAATTAAAGAGCGTAATGTCGATATGAATAAGCTTGCTTATTGGTACTCGGCAGTTCTTTCAGTTCTACACCTGCTAATAGCGTTTTACCTGCTTTGGTTCAATGCAATAGGAATACGGGTGTGGATGTAAATTAAACATAAAAGAAGATCCCCTGACAGGGTTCTGAACCCTGTTAGGGATTTAAAAACAATATGCAAGATGGGAAATTCATAAATCTTTAGTTTAGAGATTGTTAAAGCTTTATGCGAACCCGGTCGGTGAAGCCAGTTTTCAGGGTTAACTAAACCATATTTACTAATTTAGATAAAAGAATAAAGCATAAATGAAAAATATTAAATTCGATTTTTTATGGCAATATGTTGAATATTGGGCAGGTTCAGATCCTGATTATATTGCTATGCAATTTGAAGGTAAATCATATACATACGGTCAATTTGAAGAATTAACAGATAATATCGCAACCGAGTTCCTGAATCTTGGGCTTAGAAAAGGAGATATGATTGCTTCGATGCTACCTGCAAGTCCTGAATATATAATGACTTTAATAGCTGCAGATAAAATTGGGGCTATAGTTACTGCTCTGGATGTAAAGTATAAATCTACGGATTTAAAGAGTTTTATTTCCCATATAAAACCAAAAGTGCTTCTATCGCTGGCCAAAAGTGATGACTTTGATGTTGCAAATGCATTAAAGTTGGTCGAAGAAGGTCTTGAACTTAAAAATACAATCAATTATTTTTTCGTAGGTGATGCAGAATTTGGAAAACCTTTTGAGAATATTTACAAAGGTAAGCCTCAGTTTAAAAACGAGCTAATAAAACACAAAAACTCACAACACATCGATGATGGTATGGTTGTTATTTTTACAGGCGGTACTACAGGTGTTCCTAAAGCAGCCCTTTTATCAAAACAAAATGTAGCAGCTATGGCAGTTGTTGAGAGCGAAATTATAAATAAAGCGATAGAAGAAAAAGGTGTTTCTGGCAGGATAAAAACCATTGTATGCCTGCCACCCAGCCATGTTGGTGGTACTGTGGAATTAATTGGCAGCAGTATTGTCTCGGGTAGCGAGATGTTGATACACGATACATGGAGTCCGAAACGGGTTTTAGAAACAGTACAAAATGAAAAGATTACCTGGATTGGAGGCGTTCCAACCATGTATGCGATTATGGCTTTAAGGCCTGATATAGATCAGTATGATTTATCATCTTTAAAAATGGTGCTTCTTTCTGGAGAAAAAGTAGAAAAGAAATTACTGCAGCAAATCAGGTCAAAAATATGTCCAAATATCTTAATAGGATATGGAAGTACCGAAGCAGGTTCAGAGGTAACATTCACAGAGTTTTCAGATTTTGATGAGCTTTTAGCAGATGGTTATGTTGGTAAAGCCCTGAAAGGTGTTGATATTAAAATTGTAGATAACAAAGGTAATACATTGCCACATGGCGAAATTGGAGAGATTCATATTTCGGGACAATTTACCATTAATAATTATTACCAAATGCCCGAAGAGGATGAGGCAGGTTTTGCAGAAGACGGTTACTGTAAATCGGGTGATAAAGGGTACCTGACTAAGGAAGGTGGACTTTATATAAAAGGAAGAATTAAGCATATTATAAGAGTAGGTAGTTATACCGTAATGCCTTCAGAAGTAGAAGATGTTGCAATTAAACACCCTGCCGTTGGTATGGCAGCTGCTATTGGTGTACCTGATGAAGTGTTGGGTGAAGTGGTATGGTTAGTAGTATCACCTACACAGGAACAGGCTATAAAAGAAGAAGAGCTTATAGAATTTTGCAAAAATGAATTAGCAAAATATAAAGTTCCTCAAAAAATAATTATAGAAAAAGAACTGCCTGTCTCCAGGATAGGTAAAGTTCTTAGGGTTGAAATTCAAAACAAAATTATTAAGTCATTAAAAGAAAAGGCATAATGGATAAATCAGTATCGTACAAGCAGGAAGGGAAAATAGGTATTATTTCCTTAAACAATTCCACAAAATCAAACCCTTTGAATTTAACAACTTTGAATGAGATAATTGCTGCTTTTAACCTAAGTGCGAAAAATGGTGATACTTGTGTTATATATAGAGCTGAAGGCAAACATTTTACTTTTGGAGCAGACCTTAAATATGTAAACGATTTGGTGAGCAGTGATAATAAACTTGATGAATCTGATGAGTATTCATGGGCCTGGCAAAAAATTACAACTGCGATGTTGGAGCACCCGGGAATAATCATTGTTGGTTATCATGGATGGGTTGTAGGTGGTGGATTTGAACACACATTAGGCAGTGATATTCGTTTGGCGGCTGATAATACCAAAATAATGTTACCCGAATTAGATTTGGGTGTATTCTTTTCGAATGGTTCTACCAAATTATTGCCTGCAATTATCGGCGAAGGTCGCGCTAAGCAATTAATGATAATGGGCGAAGAGATCAATGCCCAAAAGGCTTATGATTTTGGGCTTGTAAATGAAATTTGCAAAAGTGATGAACTGGACGATTTATTAATGGCATATGCTAAAAAGATTGCATCAAAAGACCAACAAGCCTTAATAGTAGCAAAAAAACTTATTAATAAAGCCAGAAGCAGTTCTTTAGATACTGTTTTAGATGATGAAGGAAAAGCGATGATGGCGGCTTCCAGATCGGAAAGTACAAAGCATAGAATATTGTCATTTTTAAAATCACATTAATAATAATTAAACGAACCTAAATAAAAAAATATGTCACAAAAACTTGAAAGATCATTATCCCTATGGGGAGCTATTGGGTTAATAGTGGGCTTTGTTATCGGAGGCTCAATTTTTGTCCTAATACCAAGTCTTGTTGGTATAACAGGCCCCAGCTTATATTTGGCCTATGCATTATCTGCTATCCCGGCAATTTTTGCTGCTTTGTATTTAATACAATTAGGTGGGGCATTCCCTGTTACCGGGGCAAACTACGTTGCTATATCCAGATGGGTTTCACCAATGGCTGGTTTCTCAGCTTCAGTGTTGGTTATCGTAGGGCTTATTAGTGCAAACTGTTTGGCTGCATGGGGTTTTGCCGAATACTTATCAGCTTATTTTCCCCAAATTCCTACTATAGTATATGCTATATCTGTGGTTGTTATCTTTTCGTTTATTAATTGGTTAGGAAACACTTCATTTGAAAAAGTACAAGTGATATTTACAGTTGTTTTTATAATAGCCATGTTAATTTTTGGGTTTGGCGGTGTAATTAATATGCAACCCGAACTTCACGCAGACCTATTCCCGAAGGGAATGGAAGGTTTTTTTACAGTTGTTGCCATTGCTTCGTTTTCATGGGGCGGTGTAATTGCTATAGCCGAAGTTGCTGGTGAAGTGAAAAATCCAAAACGTAATATTCCACTTAGCATTATTATATCAATGGTAATCATTGGCGGACTTTACATTTTACAAACATATGCCCTTACAACCAATCTGCTATGGAGTGAGGTAGCATCAATTGGCCCTACAGCGGTATTAGTCGCTGCAGGGAAGTTTTTGCCGGCTTGGGTGGTGAATTTTATTGCTGTTGGGGCTTTGTTTGCCATAGCAACAAGTATAAATGCACTAATAATGATGGGGACACGGGAGATTTATGCCTGGAGTAATGACCAATTAATTCCATCCTTTTTTCAGCGAATTAATCCCAAATATAAAACCCCTGAAGCAACCATCCTACTTCTCATGGTATTATCTATTATTGGTATTTTATTTGCCGCCAATTTGGAAAATTATGCTATAGTCGTAGTGTTTGCCTTAATGGTAGTTCAGTTTTTGGGTGCAACAGCTGTATTCCTAATGCCTAAAAAGGCTCCGGAAATATATAAAAAAGCTCAAATTCGCTTTAGCCCGTTTTGGCGTTGGTTTACCTGGATTGGTTCCATGATCGTATTTACCGGCATTTTTCTTTTTGCACTTTTTGCTGATATTAAATCCGGAATTGTATTTATTAGTATTTGGATACTCTCAATAGGATACTGGTTTGCTCGTAAAGCGGTGTTAAAAAAACGAGGGATTTCGATTGTCGATGAGCTGAAAAAATACAATGGATCTGAATTATCTGAACTATAAATGAGTCTAATCTAAAAGCTGCTTTGTGGGTAATTTGCAAAAACATAACATAATTTAGGTTAATTATTAACACTTTAGCAAGTCTGCATAGCAGCCATTTTTAAAGAATTTCAGTTTTTTGACTGGGCTCATAAAAAATAAAATAAATATATGGAATCATTTATTTCTCCTGACAATAATTTTGCACTTTGGGCTATACTTTTATTTAGTTCGGCCTTAGGAATTTATGGTGAAAAAAAAGGTTGGTTTGGAAAAATACCAGGCGTGCTTTTTACAATTATAATTGTGGCAATATTAGCGGTGTTGCATGTAGTTCCATCAGCATCTGACAGTAGCGTTCAAGTACCCACTTATGACTTTGTATTCAAATATGTTACACCAATGGCAATACCATTGTTACTTTTTAATGCAAATATTATACGTATAATAAAAGAATCAGGACGATTAATTATCCTGTATCTTCTTGGTGCAGTTGGAATAGTATTAGGTGCAGTAATTAGTTTCTTTGTTGTAGAAATTGGTCCCGAAGCCTATAAAGTAGCAGGTGTTTGGATTGCAACATTAGTAGGGGGTAGTGTAAATTTCGTTGCAGCCGCCGAAACCCTCAACTTTAGTACTAGTAGTCTGTTTGCAACAACCATTGCTGTGGATAATTTTGCTATTGACTTTTACTTGTTTTTCTTATTCTTTTTACCTTCTATCACCTTTCTAAGTAAATATTTTGTTGATTATACTGAGGAAGAAGTAGAAGAAGTAGTTGTAGAAAATGAAAATAAACAACACAAAACAGATTTAGCTTCTATAACCTATGTATTAACCATAGCAGCAATTGTTACTGCATTAGGGAAATTTTTAGGCGAATACATTCAGGATATTTTTGGAATAACAATAAGCTTGAACATATTAATTATAACTGTATTGATAACAGTTTTAGCTACTGTCTTTCATAAAACTATGCGAAAATTCGAAGATTTAGCTTTTGGTTTAGGAATGGCATTATTATACTTGTTCTTAGCTGTAGTTGGTGCGGCTTCTAACCCTAGAGATGTATTGCTTGCAGGTCCTGGTATATTATTTTTTGCATTGCTAACTGTTGTCATCCAATTTGTATTTCTACTTATAGTAGGTAAAACAATGAAATTTAGCTTAAAGGAAATAGCTGTGGCATCCTGTGCAAATGTATCAGGCCCTACTATGTCGGCACCAATGGCAGCTACTTTTGGTATGAGACAAATGGTTACTCCTGCTTTATTGGTAGGAATATTAGGTTATGTAATTGGAACATTTTTAGG
>JAOZNO010000262.1 GCA_029933755.1 Bacteroidales bacterium
TGGTCAAATCTATGAAGATAATAGAATCATTTATATTTATGAATAAATTTAGCTTGATGAGATATAATAATTTGTAACTACTTAGCCACCTAATTGTCAAAAAAATGCCACAGATTCACAGAAAAACAAGCTTTGCTTGTTTTTCTGTGAAAATCAATTTTATTGATTTTTTTAATCTGTGAATCTGTGGCATATAATTGTTTATGAGGCCATAAACATACTGAATAGCAACAATAATTTTAAATAATAAAAACGACACACATTACCTTAAACATAAATTATGACAAAAATAGCCCTGTTTTTTTTAATACTCCTAATACCAATATTTGTTGTATCACAATCATCATTTAATCAACAGAAATTACAAAAGCTTGAATATAATAATCCTAACTTATCAGTTGATTTAGGAGTTGGACTTTGGGCATGGCCAATACCAACTGATTATGACGGTGATGGCGATTATGATTTATTAGTTAGTTGTCCCGATAAACCAAGTGGGGGCATTTATTTTTTTGAGAATACCCAAGGTGATATTAAAATGCCTAACTTTAAGCCTGGTGTGAAAATTTCAAAATCGTATAGAAATATTCAGGCATCTTATATAAATAATGAATTAAAATTACTGATACCTGCACATGAGATAACAAATCTGACCAATGGGAAAACAAAAAAAATCTATAAAAAGGATAAAATTCATATTGATGGAAAAAGAATAAGAGCAAATCAATGGAAGTATTGCGATTACAACGGAGATAATGCTTTAGATATAATTGTAAGTGTAGGCGATTGGTCAGACTATGGCTGGGATAATGCTTATGATGAAAAAGGAAATTGGGAAAATGGGCCATTGCACGGATATATTTATTTAATTAAAAATAGTAAAACCACAGAACATCCCAAATATGAAAAACCTGAATTAATTTATGCAGATAATTCACCAATTGATGTTTATGGAATGCCTTCGGCAAACTTTGCTGATTTTGACAATGATGGTGACCTTGATATTATATGTGGTGAGTTCATTGATAAGTTCACCTACTTTGAAAACATAGGAAACAGAACGAATCCAAAATACACAAAAGGTAAATATCTAAGCAATTCAGGCAAAACTATTACAATGGACTTAGAAATGATAATTCCGGTAGCAATTGATTGGGATAAGGATGGAGATTATGATTTAATTGTAGGACAGGAAGATGGAAGAGTTGCATTTATTGAAAATACAGGTAAATTGGTAAACAATATTCCTCAATTTGAGCAGGCACAATTTTTTACTCAACAAGCGGACAAGGTAAAATTTGGAGCCTTAGTTACACCTTATAGCATAGACTGGGATAACGATGGTGACGAAGATCTAATTTGTGGAAATACCGCGGGTTATATTGGCTTTATTGAAAATCTTGATGGAAAAAGCCCTCCAAAATGGGCAGAACCGGTTTATCTTAAAGCAGCAGATGAAATAATTAGGATACAAGCTGATTACAACGGTTCTATTCAAGGCCCATGTGAGGCTAAATGGGGATATACAACCCTAAGTGTAGGAGACTGGGATAAGGATGGGCTACAGGATATTCTTATCAATTCCATATGGGGACAGATTATATGGTATAGAAACATTGGAACGAAAAGTAATCCAAAACTAGCCAAAGCTGAACCTATTAAAGTTGAATGGAACGGTGTAAACCCAAAACCAGCATGGAATTGGTGGAATCCGGAAGAGAATAATCTGGTAACACAATGGCGTACCACACCCTATATTTTTGACTGGAATCAGGATGATTTAATGGATTTAATTATGTTGGATCATGAAGGATTTTTGGCCTTTTTTGAAAGAATAAAACGCAATAATGAGCTGATATTGTTACCTGGTAAACGAATTTTCTACAATGAGAATGGTACTCATTTGCAATTCAACCCTAAACTTGCAGGCAAAAGCGGACGAAAAAAGTTTACGATTATTGATTGGGATTTAGATGGAAGCTTGGATATACTAATCAATAGCAAAAACATCAACTTTCTAAAAAACATTAGTAGTAAGAATGGCAAGATTACATTTAAAGATAAGGGTATGCTAAGCAAACATATTCTGGCAGGTCATACAACAAGTCCAACCATTGTTGATTGGGATAAAAACGGAATACCTGATTTATTAATTGGAGCAGAAGATGGTTATTTCTATTTTCTACACAACCCTAAAAACAAAAAATAATTAAATAAACCAAACATCATGATTATTAAAAAACAAAACCTGAGACATCTTAGATTCACACTATTTATTTTTATTATTGCTGCACTCAGCACTTGTACCCAACCTAATTCAACAGACAGAAAATATACTGCATTAGTTGATCCATTTATTGGTACTGGAGGACACGGACACACCTTCTCTGGAGCAATGGTGCCTTTTGGTATGGTGCAGCTAAGTCCGGACACACGTATGGAAAACTGGGACGGGTCTTCAGGCTATCACAATTCTGACAAAACCATTATGGGGTTTAGCCATACCCACTTAAGTGGAACAGGCGCACCCGAATTTTGTGACATTTTATTAATGCCTACTATCGGCAAAGTGAATGTTTTAGTTGGTGATGAAGAAGATTCGGAAACCGGTTATCGTTCAAAATTTAGTCATGAAAATGAATTTGCATCACCCGGATATTATAAGGTATTGCTTGATGATTATAATGTTACAGCAGAATTAACTGCTACAAATCGTACAGGTTTTCATCGTTATACTTTCCCTAAATCAGAAGAATCAAACATTATCATTGATTTGCTAAATCGTGATCGGGTTATCGATTCCGAAATAAACATTATAAGTGATACTGAAATTTCCGGTTATCGAAGGTCTATCAGATGGGCTAAAGATCAGCATGTTTATTTCTACGCAAAATTCTCAAAACCATTTAAAGATTTTGGTATTTCTATTAATGATACAGTTGTTAAAAATATTAAAACAGCAAAAGGAAAGAATATTAAAGGATTTGTAAACTACAGCACAAAAGAAGGAGAAAGCATTTTAATAAAAGTTGGTATTTCTTCAGTAAATATTGAAGGTGCAAAGAAAAACTTAGATACAGAGAATAAGAATTGGCAATTTGATAAAATCAAAAGTGAAGCACAACAACTTTGGGAAAAACATCTTTCAAAAATTGAAATTGAAGGAGGAACTGAAAGAGAACGTAGAATTTTCTATACGAGCTTATATCATACAGCAATGGCACCTGTGACCTTGAATGATGTTGATGGAAATTATCGGGCTGGAGACCGAAAAATTCATAATGCAAATGGTTTTACACGATATACCGTATGGTCCTTATGGGATATTTTCCGTACCCAAATGCCTCTCTATACAATTATAGAACCTTCCAGAATGAATGATTACATGAAGACATTTATGGAAATTTATAAAATTACAGGACGGCTACCTCATTGGGAAATTTGGGGTGAACACTCCGGCTCAATGATTGGACACCATTCACTGCCTGTTATTTTAGATGCCTATACTAAAGGAATTCGTGATTTTGATGTAAAGCTTGCTTATAAAGCAATGAAGAACCAGGTAAATCAAACCGGGGCTTATGCGAATATGGGATTTCAACCGGGCGGTTCAGTTTCAGAAGTTATGGAATACTCATATAATGATTGGTGTATCGCTGATATGGCAAAGCATTTGGGTGAAGAAAAAGATTACCTGCATTATCAAAAAAGAGCTCAATTTTATAAAAACTTATTTGACTCCTCAACAGGTTTTATGAGGCCTAGAAACGCTGATGGCAGCTGGCTCACCCCCTTTGATCCGACAGAAGGCACTCACCATTTTGTAGAAGGGAATTCTTATCAATACAGTTTATTTGCACCACATGATGTTAATGGTTTAATCGATTCTATTGGTGGCGATGAAAAATTTGAAAAATGGCTAGATAATCTTTTCACTGTTAAATCAAAACATGATAATGTAATCGTAGACGCCACCGGACTCATTGGTCAATATGCTCATGGTAATGAACCCAGTCACCACATGGTTTATTTATATAATTATATTGGCGCTCCCTGGAAAACCCAGGCAATGATAAATCAAATCTTAGAAACACTTTATGATGACCAACCTGATGGAATAAGTGGTAATGAAGATTGCGGCCAAATGTCCGCCTGGTATATTATGAGCGCTATGGGATTTTATCCGGTTTGTCCGGGTGATCCAACTTATGTATTTGGAAGACCAATCTTTGATCAAGTTACCATCAATCTTGAAAATGGAAAAAAATTTACGGTTAAGTCTGAAAATGTATCAAAGGATAATAAATATATCCAGTCAGTAAGATTGAATGGGGAAGACTATGATAAATCATGGTTCACACATGAAGATATCCTGAATGGAAGCACATTGATTTTTAAGATGGGCAATAAACCGAATAAAGCATGGGGGAAAGCTAAAGAATCAAGACCTTTTACTAAATCATTTCAACCGTTTGTTTCTCTTCCTTACTCTGTCACTTCTGATAATTACTTTTTACATACGGGAAGTGTCTCCTTAAAATGTGACGATGAAGAAGCTAAAATTTATTATACAACGGATGGAAGTGAACCAACAGAAACTTCTACCATTTATAAAGAACCATTGGTAGTAGACAAAACAACCCATATCAGATTTACAGCATTTAAAAAGGAAATATTACCAAGTACGCCCGTATCTGTTAAAATGAATAAAATGGAGTTTGTAAACTACACTAATTATGAAAACAAATTAAAATTTTCTGCTGGCCTTGAGTATAAATATTACCATGCACATGTTGTAAGTGAATTTGAACTGGACGACTTAGAACCATTAGAAACAGGAATTATTTCAAGGATAACTGCTGATGAACGTAAAAGAGAAGATTATTTTGGCTACAATTTTTCTGGTTATCTAAAAATACCCAGAGATGGAATTTATTCTTTTTCTATTTCATCAAATGATGGAAACACCTTTTTCTTAGATGATAAAAAATTTGGAGGAGGGTCAATAGCCATCCGTAAAGGAATATATAAAATTTCACAAAAATATTTTCAATTAGGTAACAAGAAATGGGACATTGTAACTTGGAAAGGACCAGGAATTGAAAAGCAAGAAATACCTGAAAGTGCATATTTTCATCAAAATAAATAAAGGCTCAAGTTTAGATACTCTGGGATCCCTTAACTGTTTAATAATTAGTTTTTTGTATATTGGTGACATGTCTATTTGGTTATTCGGTGATGATAAAATCACCAAATAAACGGATAAACAAATAATCAGAACATTATAAGAAAAAAACACAGGATATTTAAACCAGAGCCAAAAATGATTCTAAATTCAATTAAAACTATAACGTATGAGACTAATTATTAAAAGTTTAATCCTTTTACTGTTCATCAGTTCCTGCTCGAAGGATATACAAACAAATATCAGTAATTTGAGATGTGAATATCAGGAAAATCCGCTTGGTATGGATATAATGAAACCCAGATTTTCATGGGAGATAAAGGACTCTATTCGAGGTGCAAAGCAAACTGCATATCAGCTTCTGGTTAGCAGCAGCATAAAAAAGTTAAACAAAAATGATGCGGATATTTGGAATAGTGGAAAAGTAGAATCAGATCAATCTGCACATGTTGAATATTCTGGATCTAAACTAGAGTCCTATAAAACTTATTATTGGAAAATTAAGATATGGAATAAAGATGGAAAAGAATTGGAGTTTAGTAACCCTGCTATCTGGGAAATGGGAATATTATCAGAAAATGAATGGCAGGCAAACTGGATAGGCAAAGAAATTGAAATTCAGGAAA
>JAOZNO010001053.1 GCA_029933755.1 Bacteroidales bacterium
TCAATTTCAAAAGATGGAAGCATAATTGTATTTTCTTCGAATATGCCGGGAGGATATGGTGCTGCTGATCTATATTTCAGCTTCTTATCTGAGTCCGGTTGGTCTGAGCCTATTAATTTAGGTGGTAAAATAAACTCATCAGGATATGAGTTATTTCCCTTTTTTAGCAGTGAAGATATTCTGTATTTTTCTTCAGACGGACACAGGGGTATGGGCGGAATGGATATTTATATGACCTGGCCTTCTTTTTATAATACTAAAAAGATAAAAAATTTAGGTAAATCGATAAACACGACATATGATGATTTTGGATTTGTTATTCAGCCAAATAAAAACGGATATTTTATTTCAAACCGACCTTCCAGTAAATCTGATATGGATAATATCTATAATTTTTCATCGTATTCATCAAGCAAAACAGTTAACGATACACTAATAATTAGTGTTGATGTTGTGCTAAATGAAAAAGTTCAAATAAATGTGCTCGAAAATGATATATTAAACGTTACCAGTAAACAAAACAGACATATACAATTACTTTCTCATGGAAATTTTAAGAGCGAATATAAAATAGAAAGCAATGGTGATTTCACCTATTGGGTTAACAAATATTTTACCGGTACAAAAAAAGTAGATTATCTTATTTCAGACGAATGGGGTTTTACCGATACAGCCTCAATTATTCTTGTAATGCAAGGTAATATTCCACCTAAAGCCCAATCAGATATTTTTTATACAACAAAAAATTCAGAAGCTAAGGTAATTGATATCATCCGTAATGATTCGGATCCTGATAATAATCTTTTATTAGATTCTGTTAAAATAATAAAATACCCACAATATGGTGGCACTGTTATTAGTGAACGAAGATATTTTTACTACCAACCGCCAACCAATTTTATTGGGAAAGATTACTGTGTATACCAAATTACCGATTCAAGAGGAGGAACAGATACAGACACCATTTTTATTGAAGTATTCCCTAAATTTTCGGATAAATCAATTGCCAGTAATGGAAATATTGATCTGTCAATCCTTTTTGAATCAAACAAATGGAAAATTGACTACCGTGAAAGAAAAAAATTAGATATGGTTGTTGAATTTATGCTTAGTAATCCAAGTGTAAAAAGCCAAATAACAGGTCATACTGACCCTACTGCAAGTTCTAATTACAATAATTTCTTATCGCTTAAAAGAGCAGTAGCAACTGTTAACTACCTAAATTATAAAGGAGTAAAAGAATACAGGTTAACACCAAAAGGAAAAGGAGAAAATGAATTAGTTTATAGAAGTAGCAATGGAGATGGTTATGGTGATGAAAAGAATTATCTTAACAGAAGAGCCACGATTAAAGTTACTGAATTTTAAATCAGTGAGACTATTATTTCAGAGCCTCGAATATCGGGAAGCGTTAGTGAACTGAAATAATTAAGTCGAACTGATCCCGAGCGTGGTTACTGAGCGAAGTCGAA
>JAOZNO010000263.1 GCA_029933755.1 Bacteroidales bacterium
CATTCAAAACATAATTGTATCAAAAACCTTTATAGAATCAACACTATAGAGTTTTCGTTGGCTCTGGTTTAGGTTGTCTGGGATATTTTTAATATCCGTATTTCTTATATCTGACAAGTCATTAGTATACTGGTCATTAGTAATTGATGATAATTAATGTCTATTTTTAATTACCATTGACCAATGACTAATTACCTGTAAATTAAAACATAGAAGATAATTATATGTACCCCAGAATATTTAAACTAGAGCCTTTTCGTTCAAAGACTAGTTAAAAAGGAAAAAGGTTTAGGAAAAGAAAACATGCGGCAACTTGATACTTTTAAAATACGATAAATAATAAACAAATGAATACAGAATCTAATATAAAATATGCTAACATAGAGGGTTGGCTCTCTTTATTTAGCAATCTTCTCCTTTTCGGATTAAAATTTTGGGTGGGTGTTATTTCAGGTTCAGTTGCTGTTATTGCTGATGCCTGGCACACTCTTTCAGATTCACTGAGCTCAATTATTTTACTAATTGCAATCAAAATTTCAAGAAAACCAGCTGATGAAAACCACCCATTTGGACATGGACGTGCGGAAATTATTGCATCATTAGTAATTGGTGTGCTTTTATCAGTAATCGCATTTAACTTTTTAGTAGATTCAATAAAAAGGCTTTCGGATCATCAATCAGCAAATTTTGGAACACTTGTTATTATTGTTACGGTTATTTCTATAATAATAAAAGAATTATTAGCACAGTATGCGTTGTGGGCATATAAAAAAACAAGATTAAACTCTTTAAAAGCTGAAGCCTGGCATCATCGAAGTGATGCCATTTCATCCGTAATTATTTTAATTGGAATATTAATTGGCAAAAATATTTGGTGGATAGATTCAGTTTTGGGTTTAATTGTAGCTTTTCTAATTTTTTATGCAAGTTTTGAAGTAATTCGTGATGCAATTAAACCATTAATGGGAGAAGTTCCTGATAAAAATTTGGTAAGTAAAATTAAAAACCTAATTAGCAGAATAACGGATGTTGATGTGCATTTCCATCATTTACATATTCATAATTATGGAGATCATACAGAAATCACTTTTCATATTAAATTACCTCCTCACCTTTCTTTATTTGAAGCGCACATAATAACTGAGAAAATAGAATCAACTATAAGAAAAGAATTAAATTATGAAGCGACTATCCACATGGAACCAAACGCATAAAAGATTATTTTATGTTTTTTAAAATAATTATACGAATTTAATGGAAAACTATTATCTGTAATAATAATTATTATTAATTTCGCAGTTCTAAACTTAATATGTTGTATTATGAATGCATTTCATGCTTACGATATCAGAGGAATATACAATGTCGATTTTGACAAAAATGATGTTTATAAAATTGGTTATTTTTTACCCAAAATGCTTAAAGTTGATCGGGTTTTGGTAGGTCGAGATGTACGTGTATCTTCCCCCGAGATATTTGAATATCTTACAAAAGGCATCATTCACAGTGGTGCAACTGTATATGATGTTGGTCTTGCAACCACACCAATGATTTATTACTCTACAGCAAAAAACCAATTTGATGCTTCAGTTATGATTACAGCATCGCATAATGGTAAAGAATATAATGGTTTAAAGGTTTCAACTACAAATGCCTTACCGGTTGGTTATGAAAACGGTTTGCAGGAAATTGAAAAACTAATGAATACAAAAGGCATCGTTATAGCTGAAAAAAAAGGTAAAATTTTCCCCTTTGATGTAAAAGACAGTTATCTTGTTTTCTTGAAAAGATATTTGCCGGATATCTCTAAGCTTAAAATTGCCATAGATTGTTCAAACGGAATGGCCGGACTACTTATTAGAGATTTACTTGGTGACCAGCCAATTTATTTATTTGAGGAACTAGATGGCACTTTTCCGAACCATGATGCAAACCCTTTGGTTGAAAAAAATGTGAAAGATCTTAAAAAATTGGTGAAAAAAGAAAATTGTGATATTGGGATTATTTTCGATGGTGATGCTGACAGGGTAATGTTTGTAGATGAAAAAGGAAATTTCATACCTCCTGATTTTATGATTGCCGTTTTAAGTCATTACTTTTTAAAGAATAGCAAATTAAATAAGCCAAAAGTTATCCATGATATTAGAACATCTAAATCAGTTTCGGAGTATATTAAAAAAATGGGCGGTGAACCTGTAATGTGGAAAGTAGGAAGAGCTTTTGCATCCCGTAAACTTAGAGAGATAGATGGTTTATTTGGTGGGGAACTTGCAGGTCATTATTACTTTAGGAACTTCTATTTTTCTGATTCAGGTATATTAGCCAGCCTATTAATTCTTCATGTTGTAAATAAACTAAAAGAAGAAGGCAAGAATATTTCTGATTTGATTTCTGAAATAAAAAAATATCATAATTCAGGTGAGATTAATTTTACCATTGAGAAAAAAACTGAAGCTATTGATATGTTACGAAAAACTCTGACCAGAAATGAAAGACCTACGGCAGTTTATGACTTTGACGGATATAGAATAGAATTTGAAGATTGGTGGTTTAATATTCGCCCTTCAAATACAGAACCTTATCTAAGACTACTTGTAGAAGCTAAATCAAAATCGCTACTGAGTGAAAAATTAGCAATAATTAAAAAACTCCTTAAAGACTTTGAGCTTTCATAATTTTATTTACATTCGCAGGTTTATAGCACTTATTAACAATAATTTTTTAGAGCATCCTAATAATAATTCTTTTAAAATAATCAAGAATGAAGATTATAATAGCCGGTGCAGGTGAAGTAGGAACACATCTGGCAAAAATGCTTTATACCGTTAAGCACGATATTATAGTAATTGATAAAGATGAAAATAAACTTGAGGCTATTGATTCTCATTTTGACTTTCTTACCGTAAGAGGTTCTGGTACATCTATCAACACTTTAAAAGAATCAGATGTTAGCAGAGCCGATTTGTTAATTGCTATTACTGAAACCGAAGAGGCAAATATGACTATTGCTATTTTAGGCAAAAAACTTGGTGCAAAAAAAGTAATTGCGAGGGTTAATAATCATGAATATCTTGAAGAAGAAAATCAGCGTTTCATTCATGAAATGGGGATTGATTCACTGGTTTACCCTGAAATATTAGCAAGTAAAGAAGTTGTTTCTATGCTTCAACAATCAGGTACCAGTAAAAAATTTGATTTTTCTTCTGGACATTTATCTTTATATATATTGAAATTAAATGTTCAAGCGCCTATTATTGGAAAAACGCTTGAACAAGCTGCTATTGATAATGAACCTTATGAATACAGAACGGTTGCCATTAGTCGAAATGCTAAGACGATAATTCCACATGGTGCTGATCAGTTTCAAATGGATGATTTAGTATATATTGTTACCAGCAAAGAAGGAATTGATCATTTAATGACATATGCAGGAAAAGTACACTTCCCTATTAAAAATGTGATGATTATGGGAGGCTCAAGAATAGGCAGAAAAACGGCAAAAGCACTTGAAGGGAAGTTTAATGTTAAACTATTGGAAATTGATAAAGACAGAAGTTTTGAATTAGCTGATTTGCTTGACAAAACACTGGTTGTTAATGCTGATGGAACAGATATTGATGTTTTAATTGAGGAAGGCATAAAAAATATGGATGCTTTTATTGCTGTAACAGGTAATTCTGAAACAAATATTTTAACTTCAACCATAGCAAAAAAGTTTGGTGTTAAAAAAACAATTGCAGAAATAGAGAACCTTGAATACATTCAAATTGCTGACAGTATGGGTATTGATTCTGTTATTAACAAAAAACTTATTGCAGCCAGTCACATTTTTAGTCATACAATGAGTGCTGATGTTTCAACAGTACAATGCCTTTCCTCAACAGAGGCAGAGGCATTGGAATTTATTGTGCATGAGAATAGTGCTATTTTAAAAAACCAACTAAAAAATCTTAAATTCCCAAAAGATGCTTTGGTTGGAGGTGTGTTAAGAGATAATATTAGTTTTATTGCAAAAGGCGATACTGAATTTAAACCTAACGATAAAGTAATTGTATTTGCATTACCGACTGCAATTAAAAAGCTAAACCAGCTATTTAAATAAACTTAAATGATAAATTATAAAATAGTTTTCAGAGTTTTAGGTTTACTGCTTATTATTGAGTCTATTTTCCTGTTTTTATCTACAATAGTATCATTAATCTATCAGGAGTCTAGCTATAATGCATTGCTAATTCCTGCACTAATAACCATGGTTATTGGTTTGACAACATGGTTTTTTACAGCAAAGTGGCCTAAGGATATGGGGAAAAAAGAAGGTTACCTTATTGTTAGTTTGGTTTGGGTCGTTTTTTCTGTTTTTGGAGCAATACCATTTATGCTAAGTGGTTCAACTCTTACTTTTACCGATGCTTTTTTTGAAACCATGTCTGGTTTCACAACAACAGGAGCTTCCATATTAAATGATATAGAATCATTGCCCAAAGGCATATTGTTTTGGAGAAGTGTTATTCAATGGATAGGTGGTATGGGAATGATTGTAATGTCTCTGGCTATTTTGCCCATGTTAGGAATTGCAGGTATGGAATTATTCGTTGCAGAAGTGCCCGGCCCAACTGCTGACAAGCTACATCCTCGTGTAAAACAAACGGCAAAACGACTTTGGGGAATTTATGTTTTATTCACCCTGATTGAAACAATATTACTATGGATTGGTGATATGGACTTTTTCGATGCAATTAATCATGCATTTACTACCATGGCAACAGGTGGTTACTCAACCAAACAAGCAAGTGTTGCTTATTATGATTCTGCTTACATTCAATATGTTATCACCATATTTATGCTTATTGCCGGAGTTAATTTCTCACTTTCCTATTTTGCTTTGAAACGAAAATTCAGTAAAGTCTTTACGAATGAAGAATTTAGATATTACATAGGATTTATTGTCGTTTTCACACTAAGTCTGGCAGCAATTATTGCGCTACAGAACACAAACCAGTCTTTTGAAAAATCATTCAGAGATTCTGCATTCCAGGTTGTGTCTATAATTACCACAACGGGTTATGTCACAGCAGATTATTTAAGTTGGGGGGCTCTTGCAGCCATGTTGGTTTTTGCTATGATGTTTTTTGGTGGTTCAGCGGGTTCAACGGGTGGAGGTATTAAAATTGTTCGTATTGTACTACTGTTTAAAAACAGCTTTCAGGAATTTAAAAGACTTCTGCACCCAAATGCTATCATTCCGGTTCGTTTAAATCATAAAGCGGTTCATCCAAAAATAGTCACCAATGTACTGGCATTTATTGTTTTCTACATTATCACTTTTGTTGCGGGTTCAATAATAATGGCGGGCTTAGGCCTTGATTTTGATTCAGCTATGGGCTCTGTTATCGCCTCACTTGGTAATATTGGTCCGGGAATTGGCTCGGTAGGCCCAATGGACAATTTTGCCCATATACCTAATTTAGGCAAGTGGTTTCTTTCTTTTTTAATGCTGCTTGGTCGATTAGAATTATTTACCGTAATGATTATTTTTTCGCCAGTTTTTTGGAAGAAGTAAATCACTCTTCTTTTTCGCCTAACTAGAGTTCGTCCATAAAGTCAGCGTTTATGTTTTGTTTATGCGTTTTACTATTTTGAAGTGTGAACAGTCTTCAGTTCTCAGCAAGCAGACTTTGCGGAGATACTGCCTTCTGTAGACTGTTTACTGCCAACTTCGACCAATCTTAAAATAAGTTCAACATACCAAAAAAACTAAAAAGTGAAACATTATA
>JAOZNO010000264.1 GCA_029933755.1 Bacteroidales bacterium
TTAGTAAAAAAATTTAATAAATGGACCTTTTGTATATTTAACATAAGCTAACTGATTAATTCCCCGCTAAGGCGGGGCAGGCTATACGTTTTTTCTTTGTTGGAATTGAGGCAAGCCTGTGCAGAGCTCAGCCGAAGTAAACTTTGAAGCTGTATGTTTATACTACAAGAGGTTTGCAACTGCCTGTCCCGAACTTTATTCGGGAAAAAGTCCGGCAAAGAAAAAATGCACCTTTGGTAAATTTATCGTTTTTAAATATTTTCACTATTTTGGTTTAAGATGCAAATTGACAGATAATTAACAAAGTATTTAATAAATTTATGAACCTTTAGCTCATGCGTAGCATAATTAATCAGGCTAAAAGCTGTATTACAAATAAAGCCCATCCAATTAAGCAGTTTTTTTATTGTTATACAACAACTTTCAAAAAAAATGAGTAAAAATTAAAAAAATATCTTTATATTTACTCCCGATATAGGCAAATAATCAATTTTAACCAAATTGTTATCACTTTTTATAATAAATCGTATAAATGAAATACTTCAGTTACATGTACGACATCTTACAGTACAAAATCGTATACAAATAATTGTTGTGTGTTTTTTAATATCCTAATTTACTAACTAAACTTTATTTTTATGAGAAAGATCATGATTTCTGTCCTGATGCTTTTAGTAGTATTGAGTGGCAGTTTGTATGCGCAAGAGCGTACAATTACGGGTAAAGTAACTGATGTCTCTGATGGCTCAAGTCTACCCGGAGTAAACATTGCCGTTGTAGGAACAGCGCAAGGCACAATCACTGATATGGATGGAATTTTTTCTATCAAACTATCCGGTGATAATGCTTCGCTCAGTTTCTCATTTATGGGTTATACTACCAAAACAATTGCAGTTGGTAGTCAAACAAACATTAATGTTACACTTGAAGCGTCTGATGTAGGCCTTGAAGAGGTGGTGGTTGTTGGTTACGGTACTATGAAAAAGGAAAATTTAACCGGTGCTGTTGCAACTGTTGACGTAGTTAAAGCACTTGAAGCAAGACCCATTGCAGATGTAGGAAGAAATTTGCAAGGTGTTGTGTCGGGTCTTACTGTTACCTATGCGAGTGGAAACATTAATGACGATGCCAATATTAAGTTAAGAGGTTTTGGTTCTGTTAATGGAAGTAGTGACCCCCTTGTTCTTATTGATGGAGTTGAAGGAAAGTTATCTGACGTTAACCCCGAAGCAGTTGCCAGCATTTCGGTATTAAAAGATGCTGCCTCAACTTCAATATATGGAGCCAGAGCAGCCTTTGGAGTTATACTGGTAACAACAAAAAAAGGAAAAGCAGGAAAAACAACGGTAAATTATTCAAATAACTTTTCCTGGAGTACTCCAATTTTTGACCTTAAACATGCACCTATGGATCCTTTAATGGATGCAATTCATACAGCAAAAGAAAGAAATAATGGAGGTGCTCCTTTTGCATTTGGAATGGGTGGTACTGACTGGAGACAAAGAAGTATTGACTGGGAAAACCAATATGGATATCTGGGAAGCAGCATGACTGATGATGTTATGCAAGAAGGAAGGGATTTTGAAGTTATTGGCGGACAATTCTATTCTTATAGGTCATGGGATGTATTTGATCAAATATTAGTAGATAAAGCCTTTGCTCAAACCCATAATATATCAATTGGTGGTGGTTCTGAGAAAGTTCAATATAACATTGGTTATGGATATACTGCCAGAGAAGGTTCGTATAAAGAAAATACTGAAACTTTGGATAAGCATAATTTCAATGCTAGTTTAACGGCCAAATTAAACGACTGGGCCACACTGAATTTTCGTACTATGTATTCTAAAAGAATATATGAAGAGCCTTTTAATTATAGAGCAGGTACTTTAGGTTATCTTTTTTATGCAATGAGATGGCCAAGCAACTTCCCTTATGGAGTTTCTGATGGTGATACTTATGGTGCTCCGGCAGGAACTAGCTTTATTGGCCCTGTTGGCTTTTTAAGAGAAGCAAACAGGAACCGATTTGAAAGAGACTACTCCAGACATACTTTAGAAGGTGTATTTAATATTATTAAGAAGGAAAAACAAACACTGGATTTTACAACAAACTTTTCTTATTCTCATGCTTCAGAAGCAAATCATGAAAAAGGTGGAACAATACCTATGATAAACTGGTGGAGCCAGGGAAACGCGCCTGAATTTGATCCTTTATATTACGCAACAAACACTTCTCGAAATCAGACTACTTACAGAACTGAAAATGAGGACTTATACGCATTTAACGGCTTTGCAAATTACCTCAACACGTCCAAAGACGGACACACGTTTAGTTTATTGGGTGGAATGAATGTTGAGAAAAGCAAGTATTTATATATATATTCAACAAAACCCTTTTTGTTAGATCCAAATCTTCCGGAACTTGCACTTGCTACAGGTGATGCAAGTACAAACAATTCCAAAGAAGACTGGAGCGTAATGGGTTTCTTTGCTCGCTTCAACTATAATTATAAGAATAAATTATTGTTGGAATTTAACGGAAGAATGGATGGCTCATCAAGATTCCCTGCAGGAGATCGATTTGCCTTCTTCCCATCAATGTCTGCTGGTTACAAAATTTCTGAAGAAGATTTTGCAAAAGGAATGTTTGAAACGATTAAGGTAAGCAGTCTTAAATTTAGAGCTTCTTGGGGACAAATAGGATACCAGGATGTAGGACAGTATGCTTTTATCTCAACCATTAGCGACACAGAAGCTGATTGGATTGTAAATAGTCAATCCGAGAAAACTTTTTATAACCCAAAAGCCGTTTCGCCTTCACTAACATGGGAAACGATTGAGACAATTGATTTTGGTGTAGATTTAGGATTGTTCAATAATAAAGTTGAGCTTATATTTGATTGGTATCAAAGAACAAATAAAGATATGTTAGGCCCCGGACAACAATTACCTGTTGTTTTTGGTGCTTCTATTCCCCAGGTTAATTCAGGAGAATTACAGACCAAGGGTTGGGAACTAACACTTAATACAAAACATCAGTTTAATAAAGACTTTGACATATTTGTTAGCGGTGTTATTTCTGATGCTACAGCTGAAATCACAAAATGGAATAATGAAACAGGTATTCTTTCAGATTTTTACCCGGGAATGAAATTGGGTGATATTTGGGGTTTGGAAACTGATCGATTATTTCAGGCAAATGATTTTAATGGTGATGGTACATTACAAGACGGTATTCCTGTTCAGGATCCAAACATTTATTCTTCGGGATTTAATTTAGGCCCAGGTGATGTAAAATACATTGACCAAAATGGAGACGGTGTTGTTGATAAAGGAACTTTTACTAAAGACGATCATGGAGATCTTGTGATAATTGGAAATACAACTCCAAGATATGAATATAGTATTAGAGCAGGTACAAATTTCAAAGGAATTGATTTTAGTTTCTTATTTCAGGGGGTCGGAAAAAGAGATTATTGGGGAATTGGTAACGTAGCGGTAGCAAACTTCCATTATGATAATCTATTTGAACATCAGACTGATTATTGGACAGAAGACAATACTGGTGCATTTTATCCAAGACCTTTTGCATCGAATCTGGCTACTTATGTTCCTAATACAAGAAATATTGGTCGTTTACTTACACCTGGCGGATACATGAACATGAGAGGTATTAACAACTTAGTTCCTCAATCCAGATATCTTCAAAACCTGGCTTATTTCCGTCTTAAGGATATTACTTTAGGTTATACTTTCCCATCAAATGTTATGGAAAAATATAAAATAGAAAGATTGAGAATATATTTTGCTGCCTATAATGTATGGGAATCAACAAATTCAATTTCTAATGTTGATCCTGAATCAGGTATTAATAGCCACTCTTCATACTCATTTTATGGTACAAGCATACCTCAGTCAAGAAGTTTTTCATTTGGATTACAAATAACACTTTAGAACTATGAAAAAAATAATATTTATACTAACATTAATAATCGGTTTCGCGGCATGCGAAGACGATTTCTTAGATATTCAGCCAGAGACTGAGTTTACTGACGATAACTTTTGGACTAGTGAATCAAACTTACAGGCATTTGCCTATGGTCTATATGATAACTTCCAGGGATATGGTGATGGAGGCTTTTTTGGTGGAGACCACTTCTTTTCAGTTAATAACGATGATGTAATGGCTTTAGATGATCGAACAGAATTGGATTTTCCAACAACTGTTCCGGCAACTTCATCAGGAACTGACTGGACATGGAGCTATATACGTAAAGCTAATGTGCTGATTGAAGGTACTGATAAAGCATCTGTGGATGAAGCTACCAAGAATAAGTATATTGCAATTGGACGATTCTTTAGAGCTTATATGTATTGGGAGAAAGTAAGGACATTTGGAGATGTTCCCTTTTACGATAAAACTATAGAAAGCACTGATGAAGAAGCTTTATATAAAGCAAGAGATTCACGTGTTGATGTAGTTAATAAAATTGTAGAAGATTTGGACTTTGCCATTGCAAACCTTGATGATGGAACAGACAAACTTCATGTAACAAAATGGACTGCTCTAGCATTAAAATCAAGGGTGTGTTTAGCAGCGGGAACAACATTTAAGTATCATAATGTTTCTGGATCTAACCCTAATACGTTGTTACAAGCATCTCATGATGCTTCAGCAGCAATTATGGCATCGGGTTTATTTGAACTACATAGTAGTTATGTTGAACTATTTTCCAGTGAGGATTTATCTGCAAACGCAGAAGTTATATTAATGAAAAAATATAATGAAAATATGCCTCACAGTATTCACAGTTTTATTTTTCATGAACCATATTTTGGATTTTCTTATTCTGCTATTTCCTCATTCTTAATGGCTGATGGAAGGCCTATCAGTTTTGATGGAACTGCTCATCCAGATTATACAGAATGGGAATTTACAACAACAGAAACCTTAACAACATCTCTTACTTCTTTTAACACTTATGTTGGTGCAACTGATGGAAGGGACTTGAGGATGGCAAACATTGTTGATACAACAAGACTGATTTTCCCTTTTAACAAGGGTATTCCTATGTATTCTCCTGTGAAATATGCAACTTATGATCTTATTAGAGAGCAACCAACACAAGGAGTACAAGCTACTACGGATGCACCAATATTCAGATATGGTGAAGTTTTATTAAATTATGCTGAAGCCGCTTTTGAATTAGGAGGCATTTCTCAGGCAGACCTGGATAATACAATTAATTTATTAAGAGCCAGAGCTGGTATAGCTGACCTAACAGTAGGTGTTGGTTTTGTTGCAGATGACAAAGACCCAGCAGTAGATGCCTTATTGTGGGAAATCAGAAGAGAAAGAAGAGTGGAGCTAATGATGGAGCCATTCAGAAAATTTGATCTGATAAGATGGGCTAATGGACCATATTATGATAAAGATGATAGTTATTATGGTGTAAAAATAGACCCTGCTGTTCAATTTGAAGCTGGCATAACGGTTCTTAAAACAGCCGATGGTTATCTTTATACTCAGGCAGCGGGTGATAGAAGAACACCTTGGATTGATCGAAAATATCTGGAGCCATTACCGGCAGACCAATTAACTTTGAATTCTAATCTAACTCAAAACACCGGCTGGTAAAAATTAAAAGAAGAAAGGGGTTGTTTTAACAGCCCCTTTTTTTATACCCCCTTATATCCGCACCTAAATTACTAATAGCCTAATTGCATTGAGTCCGAAGGAAT
>JAOZNO010001054.1 GCA_029933755.1 Bacteroidales bacterium
AAAGCTGGAAAAAGAGCAGTTACTAATTGAGATTGATGAAAACAAAATTGAACGTGTTTTTTGGCATTTAATAGATAATGCGGTAAAATTTACCAGTGATGGGTATATTAAAATTGCAGCAAAGAAAGTAGAAAACAATCAAATTCAATTTCAAATAGAGGATACAGGCATTGGAATTTTACCTGAAATGCAAGAAAAAATATTTGACCCTTTCAGACAGGCAGAGACAGGTGCAACAAGACATTATGGGGGTAATGGAATTGGTTTGTCATTGGCAAAAGCTTACACTGAATTGTTAGGCGGAAAAATTTGGTTGGAATCTGAACATGGCAAAGGAACAAACGTATTTTTTACGATACCCGTAAAAGAAGTTGCTGGTAAAGTGGTTGAAAGACAGGTAATTACAGGGGGGGGTATCAGTGAGAAAACGATTTTAATAGCCGAAGATAATGAGATGAATTACTCATTATTAGAAGAAATACTGTTAAATTATAAAGTTAAACTCTTGCATGCATGGAATGGTAAAGAAGCGCTAAACATATTCAAACAAGAAAAGCCGATAGACCTAATTTTAATGGATTTGAAAATGCCGGTAATGGATGGTTACGAAGCATTAAAACAAATAAAAAGCATTAATCCTCAAATTCTTGTAATTGCACAAACCGCTTATGCATCTGATACGGATAAAGAAGAAATTAAGGCAGCAGGTTTTGATGACTATATTACAAAACCAATAAATGAAGAGAAATTAGTACAAAAAATAAAGCAAAGGATATAATATTTGCATTGAAATAAGCCTGAGAAGGTGTGTTTAAAGTTAATACCTGTTATGAATTTTGATTTTTTGAATTTTTAACGGATATTTGTTGTGAATTAAACACTTAAGATATAATAACATGGCAGCTACAAATACAAAACTTTGGTATCTTGAGAACTTCAATCTGTTTAAAGGGATGAGTGATAAGGAAATGAAAATGGTAGAAACCATTACCCATATGAAAACCATAAATAAAGACCAATTCGTTTATTTCCCTGAAACACCTTCCAGTTCTGTATTTTTCCTTAAAAAAGGGAGGGTGAAAATTATTAGTTACAGCGAAGAAGGTAAAGAAATTATAAAAAAAATACTATGGCCTGGCGAAATTTTTGGTGAACTGGCTTTGATTGATGGAGACTCTAAACGAACTGATTTTTCACAGGCAATGGACGATGATGTTTTGATCTGCGCTATGGATAAAGAAGAAATGGTGAAAATGATGAGCATGAATACGAAGCTCAATATTAAAGTAATGAAACTTATTGGCCTAAGATTAAGGCGTGTAGAAAGAAGAGTTGAATCCCTTATTTGTAAAAGTGCCAGAACCAGACTTGTTGAATTTATTAAAGAATTAGCTGAAGAACGCGGAAAAAAAGTTGGAACAGAAACATTAATTAAACATCATTTAACACATCAGGATATTG
>JAOZNO010001055.1 GCA_029933755.1 Bacteroidales bacterium
TTATAATCAAGAGACAACATTGACTGATTACCCATTTTAAGGTCTGTTGCTAAAGCATGTATAAAATAATGTGCTGCTTTTTCAAAATCAGCTAACTTCATGTATGAATTACCCAACAAGCTATATGCATTGGCTATTTCAACAAAATTACTATCCAACAGGGCATATCGTAAAGCTTTATTATTATACTCTATTGCTTTGTCGAATTTTGCCATTTCTATACATAAAAAACCTGCGTTACCATACGCACTAACAATTATTGCATGAGAAGAATCGAGACTGTTTAAAGCTGATTCAGCTGATTTCAAATAGAAATTAAGTGACCTGTCATAATCACCACTGTAGTATAATTCATCAGCAAGAAGGCTATAAACAACTGGTTTTCTTTCTTCACCACAAGTATCTAGCACAATAATTAGACTATCAAATGATTCCTGCGAAAAAACATTAGCAAAAATGAGTGTAAAAAACCCAGTCAAATATAATTTCAAATGAAGTTTATTCATCTCAAAAATTAAATATAGTTGTATGATTTGCAAAAAACGAACTTATTGAATTATAAGCACAAAGCAAAAGAAACTAAAGATATAATTATTAAAGCTGGTCTTTAGCAATAGGATTATTAAAAACTGAAATCATCAAGACAAAAACCTGGCTGATTACATTTGAGATTTTCAGATCGCATTTTGGAAAGCTCAAGTAATAAAAAAATCCTGCACCCCGAAAGATGCAAGACTTTAATACAAAAAAATCGATTCTGATTATCTATAATTTTATTTGGAAGCCGGTTTCTTTGCTCCTGCTTCGTTTGAAGCACCAAACAATTTCAGTGTTTCTTTCCATGGGTATTTATTGGCAAACATAGTAACAGAAGAAGACATCGTTCCCTGTTGATTCATTCCTAATGCCCTGGCCCATTGATTTTGTGATGAGTTTGGGTCATAACTGGTTGTTTCTTTATATCTTACACTAAAGAAAGCTTTTAAATAAATCTGATTCACCGGAATATTTGGTGCTATACCTTTATTTCCTTCAACACTCTCAAATTCAAGATCTTCAAATTCATCAGTATATACTTTAAGGGTAGTATTACTAGCCGGTGTATAATACAAGTCTCCACCTTTGTTCCCAAACATAATATTATGATCAATTTTCACAAACTCGTCTTTACAAAACCTGGAGTTATCAACACCACCCATAACACTTGTACCAATTATATTATGATGAATATCGTATTTACATTTAGTCATAATTCGGACACCATAACCCATATCCAACATATCACTTAAGCGGCTCCATGTAAACAATATCGTATTATAAGCTATCTCAACCTCAGCACAAGCAATCATATCTTTCTTTTTATTGCTCCCGGCACAGGTTCCATATATTTCAATAGAAGCCATTTTGTTCGCAACAAAAACATTATTTAGTACCTTTACCTTACCTGCAAAAGCAGCTGCC
>JAOZNO010000265.1:0-457 GCA_029933755.1 Bacteroidales bacterium
CTTAAACGAACTACTTTTTTACTGCCTACTTTCTGGACATAAATATTCATCCGCTTTTTGTAAGGAGACCTAAATGAAAAATACTTGCCATCTGGTGAGATTTGATAACTAGATTTTTCGGGGTTTTTAAAGAAATCTTCAAGAGGTATTTCATCCTGAGCAATAGTTTTAGGCATAATAAGTAATGCCATAAAAAACATTAAACTAAATAAAAAAACGTTTTTCATTTTCATAATTATTTGCTTTTAGTTATTAAATATTGAGAGCTTAATTTAATTTTTAAGGAGTTTTATACATGATTGTATATACAAATAAATAGAATATTAATCCCAGAATGTATTCAAATATACTACTAAATTCTCTAATGGTATATATCAATTCTATTATTTTATTCTGTTTTTGCTATAAAAATAATTCATACTTTTGTCCCAAACCTAAAGAATATGCTTTCAAAATC
>JAOZNO010000265.1:467-5715 GCA_029933755.1 Bacteroidales bacterium
AATTTGTAAAAATTGTACTGAAGGACTTAAAATCTTTTAAAGTATAAAAACAAAAGTAGTTCTTTCTGGTTCATCTGTGTAAATCTGGGGACAAAAAAAGAAAAAGTTTATCCTCAGATTCACGCAAATTTGCTCAGATATAATAAAATGCTCAAGTTTGTTTTGTGAAAAATATTACGGCCTAAAATGACAACAATATTAAAATTGAGGGAATAAAAATAATTCATACTTTTGTCCCAAACCTAAAGAATATGCTTTCAAAATCAGAACTAAAAAGATATAATCGACATATTATTATGCCGGAAATTGGTATTAAAGGCCAACAAAAAATCAAGGATGCCAAAGTGCTGGTAATTGGTGCCGGAGGATTGGGCTGTCCGATTTTACAATACCTTACAGCAGCAGGTGTTGGCACAGTTGGTATTTGCGATTTTGATTATATTGATGAAAGCAATCTGCAAAGACAAATTCTATTTGGAACAAACGACATTGGTAAATCAAAGGCCAAAACGGCTGCAAATAAGCTTGCTTTACTCAATCCTTATATAAAATTTAATATCCACGATCTTAAACTGGACAAAACAAATGTAATTGAACTTTTTAAGCAGTACGACATTATTGTTGATGGTTCTGATAATTTCCCTACTCGCTTTTTAGTTAACGATGCATGTGTAATTACCGGTAAACCTTTGGTTTTTGGTGCAATCTATAAATTTGAAGGACAAGTTTCGGTTTTTAATTACCGGGGGGGAGCAACTTATCGTTGTCTTATACCGGAACAGCCCGATTCTTCTGAAATGCTATCATGTTCTCAAATTGGTGTAATTGGCGTTTTACCCGGCATTATTGGTTCATATCAGGTAAGCGAAGTATTAAAAATAATAACAGGCGTTGGCGATGTTCTTAGCGGAAAAATATTATTAGTCGATACTTTAGCAGTGAGTCATAATATCATTGAATTTAAACGCAACGAAAAAACAGCAAATATAACTTCTTTGGGTGATTATGGTGATTTTTGTTCGGATGAATTCCCTGAGGTAAAAAGCATTACCACAAATGAATTAAAGGAAAAGATTAAGAATAAAGCAGATATTCAGCTAATTGACATTCGGGATAAAGAGCTTTATGAAAATTACCACATCCCTAATAGCATTAATTATCAAATTGAAGAAATATTAGATAAACCGGAATTGGTTTCAAAAGAATCTGATGTAATCTTAATTTGCGAAAATGGGAATAATAGTCTGGCGGTTATTGATTTTTTAGAAGAAACGCACAATTATAAACAAGTGTATAACCTTAATGGCGGAATTCAGGAATGGATTAAATTATAAAACTTTTTACCCAATAGTTAGTTGTAATTGATACCTATAATTAGAGTGTGTCTCATTTTTAAGTTTTTTTAGTTTGCGGAACTTATTTTAAGACATACAGAAGTTGGCAGTAAGTAGGCTACAGTAGTATTTCTGCAAAGCCTGCCTACTGGAAACTATTCTCGTTCCAAAATAGTAAAGCACTTTAGAAATTAAGAAACATTGACTTGTCGACAAACAATTAATGACAAACTCTAATTATTCTGCCTCCTTATTAATATAAAAATCAATACCCAACATAGTTATATCATCAAAAATAGTTGTGTTTGATTTGTCTATGTTCATCTTATCAATCATTAGCTCGAAAGAACGATCAATTGGGTCAGCCGTTTTTATACATTCCTCTACCATTTCCTCAGTTGAGCTGACTTCATCCTCTATATTTATTTCAACAAGACCATCAGTATAACATAAAAGTTTTGAGTTATGCGTAAGTTCAAAATCTCCTTCCTCAATATTATATATTGAATCCATCATTCCCATACCAATACAACCTTCTGTTAAATAAGTAAGTTCTTTGGTTTCTTTGTTATAAATTATAGGTGGATTATGTCCTGCATTAATATATCTTAACTGTCTGGTATTGTAATCATAACGTGCAATAAATAATGTGATAAACTTTTCACCTTGCACACTTCGGATAACACGTTCATTTAATATTGTAACAATATCTGTTAAATGAATAGACGAAACGAAAAGTGCACGTACATTAGCCTGAAAGTTTGACATTAAAAGAGCCGCCGAAATTCCTTTCCCGGAAACATCTGCTATACAGAAACCAACCTCATGATCATTCAGCCTAAAAATATCATAGTAATCACCGCCAATTTCATAATGAGGGAGATAAAACCCACTAACACCAATGTGATCATCTTTTTTGAACTCATTTATATTTGGCACAAGCATATTTTGAACCTCAGAGGCTAATTCCATTTCTTTACGGATACGCTCTCTTTCCAAATTCTCATTAAACAAACGCTTGTTTTCTATGGCAACAATTACAATATTAGTTAGGGTTTGAACAAACTGCATATGTTTAATAGTTGGACTCAAACCATCTTTTTCCTCATCAATATCGCCAACCAAAACAAATGCAATAGGATTTTGATTATGTATAATGGGTAGTAGTATATCAAATTCATTCGTTGCCTCTGTATCAACAGCTGATGCCATTGTTATTTCTGTATAAGACAGCAAATCCCTTTCGATATCTATTTTAAGATATTTATCACCTGAGATTCCTGATCCAAGAATCATATCCCAACCATTATTCTTTGCAAAAACCACAACCTTACCAATATTTAAACTCCAGCGCAGAAGTTTCTCATACATCTTCATTAACTCGTCAGTAGGCTTATTCTGATTAATTGCTAAAGTAAAATCAAGAATTGTTCGTAGTTTGAAATTACAGAACTCGAGGCGTCCCAATGATGGTTTTGATTCCATTTGGTTTATCTTTTGTAATTAGTGCATTAACTGGTAATTCAATACAAAAATTGTTCCTTGTTTTAAATTACTAATCGCTTGATATAACATTTTGCAGACTATATTAATCTATCTGTCAAATAATCAGTATGAGGTGGATTAACCCTTAACCCGCTCAGAATATGAATTGCTTCGTGTATCAATTTTAAGTTTATCACCCGTATTAATAAATAAAGGAACCTGAATTTCAGCACCTGTTTCCATAGTTGCCCATTTATTAGACGAAGAGGAAGATGTATCACCTCTTAAGCCCGGTTCAGTATATGTAACTTCTAAAACTACAAATGGTGGAAGTTCGGTATAAAGCGGAGTTTCTGAATCTGCATGAAAAACAACATCAACTTCTTGCCCATCTTTCATTAATAAAGGAGTATCAAATAACTCTTCCTGTAATGAAATTTGATTATAATCCTCTAAGTTCATTAAGTTATAGCCCATATCATCTTTATATAGAAACTGGTAATTTCTTCTTTCAATTCGTGCAATATTAATTTTCACACCAGAATTGAATGTATTATCTATTACTTTGCCGGTTGTTAAACTCTTTAATTTTGTACGTACAAAAGCAGGCCCTTTACCCGGTTTAACATGCTGGAATTGAACTATTTGAAATAGACCATTATTAAATTCAATACACATTCCATTTTTAAAATCAGTAGTCGAAGCCATAAAAATTATTATTTAATTGATAATGTTCTGCAAAAGTAGCAAAAAAACTTATATCTATTTGGATTTTGTATATTCCTTTTTTTTCCTATTTTTGTTCTGCCAAGTGCTTACAATTTGTAAACCTAATTAATTTGCCATGGACGAAGAAGTTGAACTTATACTTGAAGATACTGAGGATAACATGAAGAATGCGATTACGCATCTTGAAAAAACACTTATTAAAATTAGAGCAGGCAAAGCAAACCCAAGAATGCTTCAAGGGGTTTTAGCTGATTATTATGGAACAATGACCCCCATTAGCCAGATAGCAAATGTTGGCACTTCTGATGCACGAACGATTGTTATTCAACCATGGGAAAAGCAGATGATTGGCCCTATAGAAAAAGCGATTATGAATGCAAATTTGGGTTTTAACCCGGATAATAATGGTGAAGTAATTCGAATAAACGTACCTATGCTTACCGAGGAAAGAAGAGTTTTGCTGGTAAAACAAGTAAAGCATGAAGGTGAAGAAGCAAAAATCAGCTTAAGAAGCTCAAGGCGAGATGCTATGGAAATGCTGAAAAAAATGAAAGATGATGGACTTTCTGAAGATAAGCAGAAAAGATCAGAAGATAAAGTTCAAAAATTAACAGAGGCATACTACGCTAAGGTAGAGGAATCAATTGTGGAGAAAGAAAAGGACATTATGACTATATAAAAAGTTTGCAGTAATGAGTATTCAGTACGCAGCACACAGTAATTTGCAACCTACTAACTAACCGATATTTCAATTTGTGAAGAAACCCTGTTAAATTTATTTGACAGGGTTTCTTTTTTAGTTTAAAATTCAAAAATTCCAGTGTCGAGTCATGTATGGCATTTCAGATGCAACTTTATCCGTCAGAGCGGTCTGACGGATTTGCATACGTTCGCCTTACCCGAACTTTTTCACTTGACTTAACACTAGCCCGCCTCCCAAAACAAAGACATTTTCACATTATAAATATCTGTTTTCCTTGGTTTTATATGAAATGTTTCAATTTTATAGCTTTCAATAGTATATTTCTTTTTTATTATATCAATTTCAAGTGTTAAATCATTACGTAACTCCTGCATATCTTTTTTAAGCTGACGAATCTCATTCTCAACCCTTCGGACATCGGCCTTTTCTTTCGAAATTTTCCCGGCACTACTAATTCCCCTCATCGCTTTTGATTTTGAACCTGAACCTAAAAACGTTCCTAAAACAGCCATACCCAATGACATTGCAGTATCTGTTTGTCTTGAAGAAACATCTGTTCTTTCTTTTTGTAGCTTTGTTTGCAATCGTGCGTATTTAGTCTGTAAACGATCACCCTTTGTTCCATATTTTTTTCTTAAGACTTCAACAACTTCGGCTTTTTTGTCACGAATAATTTCAACTAATTTTATTTTAAAATCACGAATGGTTTCTCCCGGTTTTGATTCAGCTTTTAATTCCGTGCATTTATATAGTTCAATCTTATTTGTACGATATAAATAATCAGAATAATTCTTTTCTAATGATTTTAAATTTTTTAAATCTGCGATAAAACCGGGTAGTGCAAAAAACTTGCTTTGCTCAAGTGGTTTTTTATCTAATAAATCTGCGTCAAAACTAAAATCTTCAGCTTCATTTAAATCAAGACTATTCATGTTCTTATCCAGATTATATCTTTTCACCAATGATTTTTCAATATCAATACCTCTTTTTGCATTTA
>JAOZNO010000266.1 GCA_029933755.1 Bacteroidales bacterium
TAACAAACCCTGTCAGGGGTCTTTTTCAGACATTATACCTTTTTAGACTGGACTCTTACATTGATAGTTTAATAAGTTTTCCTGTTTCTGATGATTTGTATGCTGCATCAACTATGTTTAAAACAGTCATTCCTTCAGAAATACCATTTATAGGCTTATTTCGTGATATTATGCAGTCAATAAAATGTTTCATCTGCTCACTATATATAGGCTGGTCGCAATGTTCTGTTTTTTCAGGCATTGTAGGGATAAATTCACCAACAGTATCATTGATTTTTAACTTTAATTTTGTTGGGAATAAAGATGCATAAGCTTTTGTTCCAAATAGTTGGGTGCTTGCTTCTTCACCATCCATATGTGGCTGCCACCATCCGCTCTCAATTATTGATGTAGTTCCGTTATCCCAGGTAATCATTATTATACCCGAATCATCAACATCGTAATTGCCATAATAAGTGCCAATTTTAGCATAAACTTCTACCGGTTTAGGGTCGCCAAGTAAATACCGAACGGTATCAATTGCGTGAACTCCCATATCTGCAAGTGCTCCGCCACCAGCTAGTTCTTTTTGAGTAAACCAACCGGCAGGGCCCCAATTTTCATGAATACCATAGCCTTTTGTTTTTACAATTTTACCCAATGTGCCTGAATCAATAACACTTTTTAAATAGTTTACTTCTGTGTCGAAGCGCCACATATGACCAACCATAACAAGTTGACTATTATCCTTCGCAGCTTGTGAAACAAGTTCGCCTTCTTCTGAATTCATGGCCATTGGCTTCTCTAAAAATACATCTTTACCATTATTTAAGAACTCAATAGCATAAGGGGCATGAAATTTATTTGGAGTACCAATAATTACTGCATCAATATCATCTCTCGTTACTAAACTTGAAATATCTGTAAGAGCTTCTTTGATATTGTATCTGTCTGCAAATTCTTTTGCTTCTTCAAGCTCCTTTGCTACAACGGCTACTATTTGAACATCTGGCAATAGTTGAAGCCCCCTGGCATGATAATCTGCAATATAACCGGCACCAATCAGTGCAATTTTTGTTTTTTTCATTCTCGTATTTTTTCTCACGCAAAGATGCAAAGACGCAAAAACAAACTAGTTGTTAAGGAAATTACAATCATTTATGTGTATTTAATATTAAACATATATGTTACATTGGCTCAGGTTTTAAAAATCTGGGTTCTTATAGCTATCTGCTTTATATTAATTTACAGATAATTACCAATATACTAATTACTTGTAAGATATAAGCAATACAGATATTAAAAATATCCCAGACAATCTAAACTAGAGCAGTTACATTCTATAATAATTCTTCAGCGCTATCATATATCTTTTTAATCGCTTTGATAATTATATCCATATCATTTTTTGTTCCCATTAAAACTTTATGGTGTAAACAAATTGACTCTTCATTATAAATTCTTTCACAAATAGGTAATTTGAATCTTGCAGGATTAATATCATTCCAATACTCTTCATTAAGTTTATATCTTGATGGTTTTGTTAATGGAACATACAAAGAACATTTATTAAGCGGTTCGTAACTTGGCTCAACACTTATACCAATTTCAGCTTCAAGTGCTTCCCTGAATTTTTCAATTGGTAAATTTTTGAAATTTTCTTTATGATAACGAAAAGCAAAATTAAAATAGGCTTTTTTTGTTTCACGGGCATCACGTTTCATTGGTTTAATGCCAGGCATTTCAGAAATAAGTGAATTAATATAATCACCATTTTCTTCTCTTATCTTATTTTGTCCTGGTAGTCGCTTTAAACCTTCGAGTAATATAGCTGCCTGAAACTCAGTAATCCTGTAATTTCCTGATTGATAGAAATTTCCATCATCACTGTAAACTCCTGCACCTTTGTCTGCTTCTTCATTAATTGGTTCCGGACGACGACCACAGTTTCTTAATGCATCCAGTTTTTCAGTTAATTCATAGTTATTAGTTGTAAGAGAACCGCCTTCACCGGCCGTTAAATGTTTTGATAGTTGATAACTGAAACTTCCAATATCACCAATGCTACCAGCTTTTTTACCGTTCCATTCACCACCATGTTTATGTGCACAATCTTCAATTACTGCCAGTTTATGTTTTTTTGCAATTTCCATAATGGCATCCATATCTGCAAATGCACCATATAAGTGTACTGGAATAATTGCTTTTGTTTTTGGTGTAATCGCTTTTTCAATTTCTTTTGGATCAATGCACCAGGTATCTTCGCAAACATCAACTAAAATAGGGGTGGCATTTACATCGATAATGGTAGCTGCTGTTGCTTGCCAGGTAAGTCCGGGTAGTATTACTTCATCGCCAACACCAATACCAAGTGCCTCAAGCGCAAGCTGAAGAGTAACAGTGCCGTTGGCTGCACAAACTGAATACTTTGTACCACAAAATTTGGCAAAAGCTGTATTAAAAGCTACTTCTTTAGGGCCATTATATGACCATACTCCACTATGAAGTACTTCAATAAGTGCTTTTTCTTCTTTTTTATCCCATACCGGCCATGCAGGCCATGGATTCGTTTTGGCATCTCTGATAGGGCTACCACCTTTGATTGCTAATGTCGACATATTATATTCTCCTTAATTTGTAACTATTATTTTGAATTATTTAGCTGCTGAACTCTTTTTAATTAACTCTAAAGCTGCATTTATAACAATATCTGCTGTTTTTTCACCTAAACTTGTTCTGCAGATATATTCATATCGTTTAAAACTGTTAAAATCTTCTTTTGTAATAATATAACCAAAGGCATCATTCGTTAATCCAAACAGAAAAGCTTTATCTGTTTTCATCTTCCTTTTAATATAAAAACCAATATTTGGTAGCGCCTCACCAGGAATCGTAATAATCTGCGCATCCCCAATATTCAATAAATTCATTCGTGTGGTAACTTCTCCCTTTTTAGAAATTTTATAATCAAAAATTGAGTACTTTAGAATAAAATTCATTAAGTCTGATTCAACAGGAATTTTAACATCATTACTCAGAATTTCAATTTTAGGATCTTTTTGGATTTTAGCATCTGAGATAATCCTTAAAGATTCTTTAGCCATTAATTCTCCTATTCTAATACACTCATCCCAATCATTTGCTTCTTTACCATTTTCCCGACGGTTATCAGCGGTAACCATTCCGCCTTGAGCACTATTCATAAATATTGCTATTCCACCGACCTCAGATTCAATTTTGCTATAAAGTGGACCTACAATATCCGGTGTACAAATATCTCTATCTGAACCAATAACCTCAGGATGTGTGGCATAATTAACCAAGGTAGATATTACCTTTTTATCAGAAGATGAAATCAATTGAATAACACCACATCTGGGATCATATAGTCTTGGTGCATAATAATTATAGGCTATTTTTCCTTTTGCTTCACCAACAGCAACTTTTAAATATGCTGGTTTGATATTTTTATATGCTTCATTTATTGCAGCAGCAGTTTGTTTAACCAGCCTATCAACATATTTGACATCTGTTCCTGAATTACCCTTTTCGTCAGCCAGACCATAAGCATCTGGTGCACTATGTGTATGCGTTGCGCCTATCAAAATGTTCTCAGGTTTAATATCAGGAACTAAGGCACGAATTCGATCACCAACTAGTTTAGGAACACCAATATTATCAATTGAAACAATGGCAATTTTAGTTTTACCTTTAGTTATTACCAAGGCACGAGTTGTTAATTCGCCCTTCAAAATACTTGCAGGGCTTGGTGTGCCTGCTCCACCTGAAACATATGTTGGCATCGTAGGCGAAATAGATTTCATTGCTGCCCCTGCATTAATTGTTTGAGCTTTTATTGTTATTGACAATAAAAAAACTAAAAGCGAATAAATAATTTTTTTATACATTTTTTTCTCCTATTTTTTAAATTAAATTAAAATTATTCAATAATTATTTGTTCAACATTCCATGCTTTGATCTTGAGTTTAGGTTTTGCATTACTTGCGTCACCTAATTTAAAGTAAGCATTATATTTACGTTCTTCTCCTGGTAAAAGACTAACATAGTTATCATTCCAAAAAATTGGAAGAATTACTTCTTTAGATTCAGCATCAAGCACATCAAAAAACATGAAAAATGAAATGGTATTTGATGGATTCTTAATTGTTAAATTTATTTTTCCGTATTGATTATCTTTTTCAAATTTATAATCATAAATTAATTCTACTTTCGGAAGTTTATTTAAAGCCGTATAATCAGCAAATTGTTTTGAAGGAGTATGATATCCCCATTCAAGTTTTTTACCCGCCTCATAATCAAGAACGTCCTCTTTTTCCGATAACCAATAAAAATTATTATCTATTTCTACATTCTGATTATCATAAACCCGAATATCAAGAAACCAAACATCTGTCAGATTGATAATTTCTGAAAATTCAATAATAGGTTTTGATGTATTCCCTGAAATATCACCATACCATTCATTAGTAAATATCTCTTGTGAATTAATATCGTAAATTCTGATTTTTACTTTTAAACCCGATACACCATTTATGTCTTCATTAGCAAGAAAAATATCACTTTTACCATATCTGTATATAGCATGTATGGTTTTGCAGGCATTTCTTACTGCATAAAAGGCACCATTAGGTTGCAGATAACTATCGTATAGTTGCCAGTACATTTCAGGCCATGCAGAATTTAGCATCCATTGTATTACCCCTGTGCTTTTGGGTTTGTGTGCAACAAATGCTTCAAACATAGGACGCATTAATTCATAGTTCATTACTTGTGATTTGAATGCAAAGTCTTCAATATTTGAAGACTCACCATATCTTTTATTTATTGCTTCTTTATATCTGTCAAGTGTTCCAAAAACATAACTGCCACAATGATACTCCCAAACTTCGTCAATAGGCCATAGGCTCTCTGTAGGGATCATTTTTTTGATACTTGCCAAAGGTGGAACAGTGGCACCGGGACAGGTTTCCGTATTAAACCCATATGCCCCGCCAAGGTTCTGATTAGTAAACCAATAAACTGGTGGAGTATATGCATATGGCCCCAGCATTTTAACACATGATGACCCACTAATTTCACTTACAATTTCTGTTTCTGTGATAATACCTTGCTCACTACCAACCCCACCGGTCGAATTTAGGTAAGGGCGTGTAGTATCATATTTGTTGAATGATTCAATATATTTTTTTTCTAGTTCCGGATGAGGTACCATATCGCTGCCCACTGTCCAGACAAAAATAGCGGGATGTTGCCGTAACCAGATAATTTGGTCTTCCCAGGATTGAGCTATTAATTCAATTTCATCAGTTTCAATTACACCACCATATTGAGGATCAATAGGTTTCCCCAGGTACTGTTCATGTTCCCAATGGCAGCTCCAACCTACCATCATTAATATGCCATTTTGGTCGCATAAATCGTATAGTTTATGATCTTTCCCCCAAAATCCCTCAAGCCTGATGCAGTTCAGGTTCATATGTTTTACATAGGCAATTTGATTTTCAAGTGATTCATGGGTGTCTTGTAACAATAAATCATCTGTCCAGCCAGCACCTTTGATAAGTACTTCTTTCCCATTTATTTTAAAACCACGGTGTCCATCATTATTAATATAATCTTCAACTTCACGAATACCAAAAGACAAGTTTTTTGAATCAGAGATTACATTATCAATTTCAAAAGATAGATTAAGATCATGCAGAACTGGCTCACCA
>JAOZNO010000267.1 GCA_029933755.1 Bacteroidales bacterium
ATTAGTAAATTCAAAGGTTTTACATGATATAATTCCTGACTTAAAGAAATATCTCAAACTTGTTTCGTCTGAGCAAATTAGGAATATGGGAACTTTAGCCGGCAATATTGTGAATGCCTCACCGATTGGCGATTTAATCATCATGTTTTTAGTACTTGAGAGTGAACTTATTATTAAAAAACAAGATGGTGGTAATAAAAGTGTATTGCTTAAGGATTTTTATAAAGGATATAAGCAAATTGAACTTTCCGACGGTGAAATTGTTGAATCAGTTCAATTTAATATTCCACCGAAAGGCTTTAAATATAATTTTGAAAAAGTAAGTAAACGTACGCACCTGGATATAGCTAGTGTGAATACGGCAATTTATTTGGTAGTAGAAAATCAAATAATTAAAGATGTTTGTATATCTGTTGGTGGTGTTGCTGCAATTCCATTATTGTTGCAAAAAACATCCGGGTTTTTAAAAGGCAAAGAATTATCCCCGGAAACTATTAAAAAAGCATCAGAGATAATAAGTGCTGAAATTTCACCCATAAGTGACATTAGAGGAAGCAGTGAATATAAAAAACTTTTGTTAAGGCAATTGTTTTTTCAGCATTTTATTGGGTTTTTCCCAGGAATATTTGACGTTAGAAAGTTAAAAATTTAAACAATGGATTTTCATTTATTAATACAAAACATAAAACAAACACATGATTCACTATATAAAAGCGTAACTAAATCAGTAAACACCCACCTTACGTTACGAAATATACTTACCGGATTTTATATTGTTGAGTTTGAACAAAATGGCAAAGATCGTGCTCAGTATGGCACAAAGCTTTTGCAAAACCTTTCTGAAGAATTAAAAATAAAAGGCTTAACTGCCCCTGAATTGTCACGATGCAGACAGTTTTATACTATTTACTATCCAATTCTTGGGTCGCTGACCCAAAAAAACAATAATATATTGCCAACAAATATTTTTGGGACACTGTCCCAAAAATTCAAAACAAATATTAAAAATAACATTCTTGGGTCAGTAACCCAAGAATTACAAAAGGCTGATATTGAGGCTGACAAAATACATTATATAAAAGTATTATCGTCTATTTCATACACTCATTTTGTAGAATTGCTTAAAATTGAAGATCCTTTAAAAAGAAAATTCTATGAACTTCTTATTTTAAATTCTCAGTTATCAGTAAGAGAACTAAAAAGACAAATAGAATCACTTTCTTTTGAAAGAGTTGGTTTGTCTCAAAATAATAAAACTGCATACAAAGAATTAATTAAAAAGATTGCTCCTCAGGAAAATGCAGACATAATAAAATCATATTATTTCTTTGATTTTTTGAAATACAAGAACCCAGGTCTAATTGAAGAAACTGTACTAGAACAAGCTCTTTTATCTCATTTACATGAGTTTATTATTGAGCTTGGCAACGGATTTTGTTTTGAAGCACGGCAAAAAAGAATATTAATTGAAGATGAATATTTTTTTATAGACCTTGTCTTTTATCACCGCATTTTAAAATGTCATGTTATTATTGAATTGAAAACTCGAAAAGCTAAGCACGAACATATAGGTCAATTAAAAACATATATACAATACTACAAAAAAAACATTATGTTACCAGAAGATAACCCTCCAGTTGGAATTTTATTGGTGACTGATAAAAACAAAACGCTAGTTGAATTTGCTGTTGCAGAATCTGATAAAGAGATTTTTGTTAGTAAATATGCCTTAAAACTACCCAAAAAGGAAGAATTAGAAACTTTTATTAATAATGAGTTAAAGAAAAATTAAAAAATAGAAAAATGCGACTTATACATATTAAAAGAATTAGATTTTCTTTTTGCAATTAAAAAAATGTTTTTTTATCTTTAATCTGTTCAAAGTATGAAAAATATAGATTCAATAAATCATGTAAAGGGTAAGTCTGTATATCTTGATGATATTCCTCAGCAGGAGGGTGCATTGCATGGGCTGGTGTTTGATTCACCTATTGCGCATGGAAGAATAATAAAACTTGATTTTCAGGAAGCTTTAAATCTACCCGGGGTAATTGAAATTTATACTGCAAAAGATATTCCGGGAATAAATGAACTTGGGATAATTGTAGAAGATGAGCCCCTTTTGGCTGAAGAAGAATTGCATTTTGTTGGTCAGGCTATTGCAATAATTATTGCTGAAACTGAACTAATTGCACGGAAAGCAAAAAAACTCATAAATATTGAATTTGAAGAATTTCCCATTATTACAGATGAACGAGAGGCTCGCATAAAAGAACAATTTATTGTTCCACCAAGAACGTTTAAACTTGGTGATACGAGCAAAGCTTTTGCTCAATGTGATTATGTTATTGATGGAGTCGCAAAGTCAGGTGGACAAGAGCATCTGTATATTGAAACTCAGGGTGCATATGTTGTACCTATTGAAAATGATTGTCTGATGGTACACTCATCAACACAAGGGCCAACATCTGTGCAAAAAATAGTTGCCAGGATTTTGGGTATTTCAATGCACAAGGTTGAAGTAGATGTGCGTCGTTTAGGAGGTGCTTTTGGTGGTAAAGAAGATCAGGCAACACCCATTGCAGCGATGGCCGCATTAGCAGCTTATTTATTGAAAAAACCTGTGAAATTAGTTTTGCACAGGTTAGATGATATGCGTATGACGGGAAAGAGGCATCCTTATACTTCTGATTTTAAAATTGGCTTAAATAAAGATTTGAAAATAATTGCTTTTGAGACAGATTATATGCAAAATGCAGGTGCAGCTGCTGATTTATCTCCGGCAATTATGGAGCGTAGCTTGTTTCATTCTACGAATAGTTACTTTATACCTAATGTTAGGGCTACAGCTTATAGTTGTAAAACTAATTTGCCACCCAATACGGCATTTAGGGGTTTTGGTGCTCCGCAGGCAATGTTCGTTTTAGAATCTGCAATTGCAAAAGCCGCTGAGGTAATAGGTGTTGATGCGAAGAAAATACAAGAAACGAATTTGCTTAAAGAAAATGATGAATTCCCTTATGGCCAAATTGCGAAAAATGTAAACTCCAATGGAGCTTGGTCGCAACTTGAAAAAATTCAGTCAATTGATAATATTGAAAAAGAGATCGCCTTATATAATGAGCAGAAAGACCATTTTAAAAAGGGTATGGCTATTATGCCAATAAGTTTTGGTATTTCGTTTACAAATGTCTCGATGAATCAGGCAAGAGCCTTAGTGCATATATATCAGGATGGAAGTATTGGTGTTAGTACCGGAGCAATTGAAATGGGACAAGGGGTAAATACAAAATTAGTACAAGTAGCTTCAAAAGTCTTTTCTGTAAACAAGAATAGAATTAAACTTGAAACCACAAATACTACAAGGGTTGCAAATACATCACCTACAGCTGCAAGCTCCGGAGCTGATTTGAATGGCAAAGCTTTGGAAATTGCCTGCAATGCACTTTTGTCAAGATTAATTCAATCTGCATCTGAAATACTGGGTGTTTCTGAAAGTGATATTAGCCTGAAAAATGAAGAAGTACTTGTTGAAAATAGTGCTGTCAGCTTGAACTGGGAACGCCTGGTGCTTGAAAGTTATTTTAAAAGGGTTAAGCTTAGTGAAAAGGGACATTATGCAACTCCGCAGATTCATTTTGATAAAAATAAGGAGAAAGGGCATCCATTTGCATACCATGTATATGGAGCAGCTGTATTTACTGCAACTGTTGATTGTGTAAAAGGGATTTATGATATTGAAAAGGTGAATATTGTTCATGATTTTGGGAAAAGCATGAATAAACTTATAGATAACGGGCAAATTGAAGGAGCTCTTGTCCAAGGTATTGGCTGGATGACTATGGAAGAGATTGTTTATAATAAAAAAGGTGAATTAATGTCCAATGCATTATCATCTTACAAAGTTCCGGATATTTATTCAGCACCTAAAGAGGTAAATATTGAACATTTGGAAACTGAAGGTGATGAAATGGCTATTATGAGATCAAAAGCAGTGGGCGAACCTCCTTTAATGTATGGAATAGCTGCGTATTTTGCAATACAGAATGCGGTTAAGGTATTTAACCCAAATTATAACTTGAAATTTGATGCACCCTTTACACCGGAAAAAGTACTATTGGCACTGTATGAGGAGTAGCCTTTTTAGTGGTTGAGGCCTGTTTTAACTTATTCATAGGTTTATAAAAAATAGAAATGTGAAGATGTGAAAATTACTAGACTTGCAAAGTTTTTAAAACTTGGAAAGTCTGGATTGTTGATTAGTGGCACTCAGAATTATTTAATTTTGCCATCCGTAACCTAACCCAGTAGTCCATATGAAAATTAAAAATAATTAATCAAGATTTTATCAATAATGAATATTTGGAAATTTATATCAAATCATCTTAATGAAAATAGAAGAGTTATTCTTTTAATTGTAATTGAAAGCAATGGAAGTAGCCCGGGAAGATTGGGCTTTAAAATGGCTATTGCTGATAATTATCAAATTCTCGGCTCAATTGGTGGTGGTATAATGGAACATGCAATGGTTGAATATGCAAAAAAACTTTTTGTAGAAAAGAGCTTTAGACCATTTGCTAAAAAACAGGTGCATAATACAGAATCGAAAAAACATCAATCCGGTATGATTTGTTCCGGTGAGCAGACTATTTTATTTTATCAAATTAAACCAATTGTAGATGATATTGCTATAATGTCAAAGGTAATTCAATGTGTTAAGGATAATTGTAAAAGTATTTTGTCTTTTTCTCCTCATGGAATGAAGTTTGGATCTGCTCTTAAATTAGAACAGCATTTTAAAAGCGATATTAAAAATGAAAATGTCTGGGAATATCATGAGAAAATATCATTTAAAAATGAACTTTACATAATTGGTGGCGGGCATGTTGGGCAAGCACTTTCACAGACAATGGTGCAATTGGGTTTTTATGTTACCGTATTTGATGATAGGCCAATGTTAAATACAATGGAAATGAACAGTTTTGCTCATAAAAAGCTAGTAGTTGATTATGGTGAGATTGGAAATTATATTCCTGAGGGTAAAAATATTTATGTGGTAATTATGACATTTAAACATGTGTCTGATAAAGATGTTTTACATCGGCTGTTGAAGAAAAGATGTAAATATATAGGCTTAATGGGTAGTAAAAGCAAAGTTGAGAAAATCTTTGCTGAGTCTGAAAAGTTGGGTTTCACTGGGGAGGATTTATCAAGGGTGCATTCACCAATTGGAATTTCAATAAAAAGTGAAACACCTGAAGAAATTGCTATTAGTATCGCAGCTGAAATTATTCTGATTAAAAACAAAAAAACGAGTTGATTATAAATCACTCGTTTTTTATAAAATCTACAACTTCCTTGGAATTATATAGAACAATTACTTTTGGGTTTTGAAAATCTCATTTGATCAAAATCAATATTGATACTATTGTTCTTTTTTCCCAATACGCTTTTTCTAATAAAGAAAAAGACTCCTCCCGCAATAGCCAACAGGCTAATAATAATGTAATTCATTTGTTTATGTCTATATTAATTAGTATTTACACGAAGATTCAGTATCAGATAAGAAAATGTCAATAATGAGGCTTTCGTAGTTTTGAAAATCAGGAGTTTACTTATGTAAATAACTGTTTTCAAAACAAGAGTAACGAAATTATTGCCGTTTTCTTGCTGAGACTAATTATTCGTTTAATTCAAATTCACCCT
>JAOZNO010001056.1 GCA_029933755.1 Bacteroidales bacterium
TATTTTTAATAACCAAAGAATGGTCGTATCTTTTATTAGCTGCATTTCTTTCCTTTTCTATTTTGCTTTTTTTTAGTCTATATGGATATCTATTTGAGTTTTTCCCGGATCTTTCATTAATACAAAAGGTGAAATCAAGAATTATAACATATCAAATAAGCATTATTTTATTAAGCTTTTTTTCAATCAAATTCCTGGATATAAAAAGAGTTTCAAATTTTGGGTATATGATATTATCAGGAGTTATTATTTTTTATTTAGCATTTCTGGTGTCTTCAATTATCAACATTCTTCCTACCATATTTGAATACAAATTGGTTGTATTCTCATATCCCACATTTGTGCTAATATTAATATTTGTGATTATTTTGGCAATTAAAAAACATCATGAATCAGCTATTTACTACCTTATCGCATTTGGAATATTTTTATTCGTTTCTATTATATTCCTATTAGTTACTAAAGGAGTTATTACCGGCAATTTATTTACAAATAACATTTCAAGTATTGGTACAACTTTCTTTAGTCTGTTACTTACGATAGCTTTAAATGAGAAAATCTCCAAACTAAGAAAAGTGCAATCTGAGGCTATAAAGTTAGCTGAAGATAAAGATGAATTAGCTAAAGAAATTAAAATCCGGGTTAACACAGAAAAAGCATTAAAAAAGTCTGAAAATGATTTAAAAGAAGTGAACAAATCAAAAGATCGTTTTTTCTCTATTTTAGCACATGATCTGATTAACCCATTTAACACAATTTTGGGTTTTGGCAGTTTATTGAAAGAAAACATAAAAATGTATGATCTTAATAAAATAGAAGAATATATTGACATAATTAACAAAACGTCAACACGTACTTTTAAACTACTTGAAAACCTTTTGGAATGGTCAAGATCACAAACAAACACCATTGAATATAAGCCTGTAAAACTTAACATTGGTGAAACTATTACCAATTTAATTTTACTTTTTGATAGTCAAAAAACGAAAAAAAACATTGAAATAATTACTGATTTGGAACAAAACATTTATGTTTTTGCTGACTTAAACATGATAAAAACAGTTATCAGGAATTTACTATCTAATGCAATTAAGTTTACAGAAAATGGACTTATTACAATTACCAGCAAAACTAAAAATAGCCTTTACAAATTCAGCATAACAGACAATGGCATAGGTATTTCAGAAAAAGACATAAGCAATTTGTTCAGTATAGACATTTCTACATCATCACCCGGAACTGATGGAGAAAAAGGAACGGGCATTGGTCTAATCTTATGCAAAGAATTTATTGATAAAAATAAAGGTGAGATTTCAGTTGAAAGTAAAAAAGGTATAGGTAGTACTTTTACATTTAGCCTACCTCTAAATGAGCACATTGATGGTTAATACCTTACACTGGTAATTAAATCCTAATATAAGTCATTTAGTGTAAAATTACATCAATAAAT
>JAOZNO010001057.1 GCA_029933755.1 Bacteroidales bacterium
GATTAGCAAACTTATAGACACAAAACTAGTATTACATGAGCCTCAAGATAAAGGTGAAGTTATTAGATTTGATAAGCCCTGGGAAGGACCTTTTTGTGCTTATTTCACCATTATCAAAGAAGAGGAGAAATTTAAACTATTTTATCGTGGAACACCTAAGGCCGGTGCAGATGGTAATAAAGGTGAGGTTACATGTTATGCCGAATCAAAAGATGGTATTAACTGGAAAAAACCCAATATTGGGATATATGAAATTATGGGCACACGAGAAAACAATGTAATTTTAGCTAATGATGCCCCCTTTAGTCATAATTTCAGTCCCTTTCTGGATACAAAACCGAATATTCCTGTTAATGAAAAATTTAAAGCTGTTGCCGGAGTTCATGATACCGGGCTATTTGGATATACCTCAGCTGACGGCGTACATTGGAAAAAGATAGGAAAATCTCCAATATTTACTAAAGGAATTTTCGATTCACAAAATGTAGTATTCTGGTCTCAAAATGAAGAACTTTATGTGTGTTATTTCCGTACATGGACAGGCCCTGCTTATACTGGAAAAAGGACGGTAAGCAGAACAACTTCTAAAGATTTTACACATTGGACAGGACCAGAAAAAATGGATTTTGGATTTACCGAATTAGAACATTTATATACCAACCAAACCCATGCCTATTTTAGGGCACCACATATTTATGTAGCTATTGCTGCTAGATTTATGCCAAACCGGCAAGTAATAACCAAAAAGCAAGCACTTCAATTAAAAGTGAACCCTTCCTATTTTAACGATTGTTCGGATGTTGTATTCATGACTTCAAGGGGAGGAAACAAATATGACAGGACTTTCATGGAGGGTTTTATCCGTCCGGGAATTGGATTACAAAATTGGGTGTCACGTACAAATTATCCTGTGCTTAATGTGGTGCAAACTAGTCCTAATGAAATGTCATTATACGTTCAGAAGGATTATGCACAACCAACAGCACATTTAAAACGCTACAGTTTACGTTTGGATGGGTTTTGCTCAATTGAGGCTAATTATTCAGGAGGTGAAATGATAAGCAAACCTTTAATATTTAAGGGAGAAGAGCTTATTTTAAATTTTGCTACCTCAGCAGCTGGTTTTATTAAAGTTGAAATTCTTGATGAACAAGGCAGCATTATAAAGGGCTTTGAATTATATAACTCAAAAGAACTAATAGGAAATGAAATTGAGAAAGTAGTTTCATGGAAAACTAATCCCAATTTAAAGAAATTAATAGATCGACCTATTAGACTAAGGTTTGTTATGAAAGATGCAAACCTTTATAGCCTGAAGTTTCAATAATTGGGTTCAAAAACTAAAAATAATTACAATCAAAAAATACAGAATATTTTTTTCACTTAAACAAAACAAATCTGTTATGAAAACACTTATGGTTATTTGCATGATTCTGGTCATGTTTTCAA
>JAOZNO010001058.1 GCA_029933755.1 Bacteroidales bacterium
AGAGTTTGTCCATAAAGTGTGCTTTTCCCGGAAACTTACCAAGTCTTAAAGACTTTGCAAGTTGAGTACTAACTTAGTAAGTTTTTTGAACTTGCGAAGTTTTTCTAAAATACCGACTTTATAGACGAACACTATTTAAATGCCTTTATAATACCTATAAAATCTTCTGCTTTAAGTGATGCGCCGCCTATTAAACCGCCATCAACATCCTTTTTTGAAAATAACTCTTCTGCATTAGATGGTTTACAACTTCCGCCATATAGAATGGTGGTATTCTCAGCCACCTCGTTTCCAAATTTTTGTGAGATTAGTTTACGAATATATGCATGTATTTCTTGTGCCTGATCAGAACTTGCTGTTTTTCCTGTACCAATTGCCCAAACCGGTTCATAAGCAATAACTATTTTTTCAAAATCTTCTTTACTTAAATTAAAAACTACATTTTCAATTTGTTCTTTAACAACCTCAAAATAGTTACCTGCTTCACGTTGGTCAAGTTTTTCGCCACAGCAAAAAATAGGTTTCATTTCATTTTCAATAACCAAATTAACTTTTTTCATTAAAGTTTCATTGGTTTCGCCATAATAAGCTCTCCGCTCTGAGTGGCCTAAAATAACTGCCTTTACACCAAACGAACTAAGCATTTTTGCAGATACCTCACCAGTATACGCACCTTTTGCCTCTGAAGCACAGTTTTGAGCTGCCAAACAAATTCTGTCTGTATCAATTAATTGAGATACAACAGATAAGTGTGTGTGTGGTGGAGCAATGATTACACCGGTATCCTTATTATTTACTTCTTTTTTTACCATTTTGTTAATACTGGTAGCTAAAGCAGTACCTTCCTGAAGGCAAGTATGCATTTTCCAGTTTCCGGCTACAATTTGTTTTCTCATTTTTTAATATTTAATAAATTTAGTTGCGTTATTTAGGTGTCAAAAGTAAGAATTATTTTATTGAGTTTGATAAAATGTTAATAAATGCTTTTATTTTGTACAAAACAAATTGTTAATTTTGTGGCTACATCTAATCTATTTACATCATGGAAACAAAAATTATTGATTTACTGAAAGCAAAGTTGAAAAATATCAGGTCAACTGAAAAAGTATCTAATTTAGATTATAGAAAATGTAGTTCGCTGTTTATGAATGGGCAAAGCCAAATGCTTACACAGTCAAAACAATTATTTGAATTTTCGGTTGATGATGAGTTTGCTGATTACAAAGTTAGCATTTCAATAAATGATGAAATAGAAGCAAAATGCAATTGTAAATCGAAAGATTTATGTCAGCACAAAATTGCCAGCCTTATGCAAATGCACGAAGAACTTTCACGTAGTAGTTCTGAGCCAAAAACCGAAGGTAAAGAATATACAAAAGAAGGCATGATTAAGCGTGTGTTGGCCGAAAGGGAAGAAAAAGCAAAAAAGGCAGAATATAGAATGGAT
>JAOZNO010001059.1 GCA_029933755.1 Bacteroidales bacterium
TAAAGTACCTAATAAATTTATGAACCTTTAGCTCATGCGTAGCATAATTAATCAGATAGATGTTAGCTTGCTATTTTTACGTAAATAACAATAATTATCTACAAAAGTAGTTCTCTAGCTATGTATAGGATATTCCTACTTTTTGTTGTAACGCTCATATATTCTTTTGGCAACTTAACTGCCCAAAAAACGAATTCAATTCCCTACGTGAACACAGCGTTTAATGCAGGCGAAAAATTATTTTACAAAGTAAATTATGGTCTTATTAAGGGTGGTGAAGCATCTTTAACCATTGATGCAGTTCCTGTAGGAAATACATACTTGTATTATATAAAAGCTTTTGCTGAAACAACTGGCGTTATTGGTGCTATGGTTACAATAAGAGACACTTATGAAAGTTATGTGAACATTCATTCCGGTTTACCAGTAAAATCAATAAGAAACATCCGGGAGCATAATTTCACAGCATATAATGAAGTATTATTTTTCCATGATAAAAATTATATTCAAAGTCTTAAATCCGGAAAACATGATACACCACCAGGTATTTTAGATATTCTTTCGGCTTTTTATTTTGCACGAAGGCACTTATTTAGTACTGTATTAAAAAAGGGCGAAATAATTAAGTTAAGAACTTTTTTTGATGATGAGATTTTTAATTTAGATTTAAAATATAAAAATACTGAAAAAATAAAATCTAAGTTCGGTAAAATAAATTGTTATAGATTTGTTCCTGCAACAACATTAGGTGGTACTTTTAATAAAGAAGATCAATTACAAATTTGGGTTACTGCCGATAAAAACTATATACCCGTAAAAATTAGAGTAAAAGTTCCTTTGGGCTCATTAAAATGTGATTTAATTGGCTTTGAAGGAATTAAAAACAAGAATGGAGAATTGAAATAGCACAACTCTCCTGAGCGGTGTAAATATTTCAAGTAAACTATAAATCAACTATTATGATAAAAAATGCAAAAACAAAACATAAAGTAATTGAAATAATAAAAAACAGATGGAGTCCACGTTCTTTTTCTGGCAAAGAAATAGATCAGGAATCAATTAGTTCATTATTTGAAGCAGCTTCGTGGGCAGCATCAGCTTTTAATGAACAACCCTGGCGATTTATTTATGCTACTAAAAATAATGATAAAATTTATAAACAGATTTTAGACAGCTTAATTGATTGGAACCAAAATTGGGCTAAAAGTGCACCATTACTTATTTTAACCGTTACTAAACTCAAATTTTCACATAATAATGAGCCAAACCGAACAGCTTTCTATGATTTAGGACAAGCAATTGGTCAATTAGGTTTACAGGCATCTTCAATGGATTTATTTGTGCATCAAATGACCGGTTTTGATAATGAAAAGGCCGAAAAAACATTTAATATTCCGGAGGGGTACATAGCTGTATCAGTACTAGCCGTTGGCTATCTTGGCAAA
>JAOZNO010000268.1 GCA_029933755.1 Bacteroidales bacterium
TTTTGCATTTGTGCAGTTGTTTTTGCTGTTGCACCTAAACCTGATGATTGGTCTGATGCTTCGCTGTCCCAGAAATTGTTACTGCAAGTTCCTGAATTACTGCCTGTAAAACCTTTATCTGTAGGATTTGTTGCTCCATCATAAATAACATTACCTATTGAATATGAATTTTCAATAGTTGCAGTGTTTGAACCTGTAAATGTACCAAAATATTCAGTTGCTGATGCTGAATTTCGGGTTACATTTCCGATACTGTAACATCTGGTTATTTTTGTATTAGTACCACCGAGTGAACCTATAAATCCACCACAATAATTATAACCAATAACATTAACCTCTGAATATGAATTACTTGCAGAAGCTCCAAAATATAAATAACCTATTAAACCTCCTGTCATACGACTATCTGAACTAATGCCTTCAACAATACCTGTACTATAACAATTTTCTATTAAAGCACCACTTTCTCTTACATATCCTGCTAAACCACCAACGTACCTTCGTCCTTTAATATTAACATTTGTAACACCAAGCTTTTCTACTTTTGCAACTGAATATCTTAAATATCCAAATAAACCTATGTAATCAATTGTTGGACGATTTATAAACAAACTATTAATTGTATGTTCTTGTCCATTGTATGTTCCTGTAAAATATGTTGAACTGTTACCAATTGGAAAAAAACCAGCACCAGCATCCCAGGTACTTGTACTTGTAGCATCAATATCAGCTGTTTGGATAAAATGTTTATCCCAACTTGTGCTGTTTTGTGTTATCCAGTACAGGTTGTCGAGTGTTGAAACTCTGTATGGTTGTTCCGCTGTACCATTGCCCAATGGCTGTGTAGCTGTTTGTGCTAATATATCCTTTGGAATAAGGAATACGAGCATTAAAATGGGAATTAAGATAGTTAGTTTCTTTTTCATGTCCTCATTGATTTTAAGTTAATTGTTACATTAATTTTTGCGTTACATTTCCTTTCAAAATGCTTCTTACAAAAGTAAAATACATGTGTGCTTGTATCAATCAGGAAAAACCCGTAAATCATATAAGGAATTATACGTACTAATATGTATATAACTATATTGTAACATGTATTGGCTATATATAGATGTTTTGGGATGTTTTTAATATCTATATTGCTTATTTTTAGCAAGTAATTAGTGCACTGGTAATTAGTAATTTAAATGGCTCTGGTTTAAATGTTCTGTGATATTTAATAAGTTAATTTATTGTACATAATGACCCCTAAATCCTTCCGGTGTACCGGAACAGGCTCTAAAGGGGACTTTACGGTTGAGCTTAATAAAAAAAACCGAGCAATGTTTAGACCTTTTTATTATGCTCTGAGCTTATGCTCCGCTAGCCAGCGGATTTGGGGTCTTACTCTGGCGAATCAGAAAGGGCAAATTTTGTATGTAATTTTGGTTTTAAAAGCGAATACTTTGCCGTATAAATAGCATATTTGGATTTGTTGGTAATTTGAAACGAAAGTTAATACAATATTGAAAATCAAGAGGATTATTTTTTTTATGCACAAGTAAAAATTGTATCTTTATAGCTAATTTGGAAATGTATTTGGCTCTAGTTTAAATATTCTGGGGTACATATAATTATCTTCTATGTTTTAATTTACAGGTAATTAGTCATTGGTCAATGGTAATTAAAAATAGACATTAATTATCATCAATTACTAATGGCCAGTATACTAATGACTTGTCAGATATAAGCAATACGGATATTAAAAATATCCCAGACCCGCCTTCCATAGTACAAAGTACGGCGGACAGGCAACCTAAACCAGAGCCATGTATTTGAATAAAGTGCAAAGATTCAAACGGGAACTAATAAATAAGAGTAAATTAGCTTAAAATTAATGAAATTAATATGTTAAAAAAAATTACATTCATAATCACATTAGTAGTCTTTACTTTACCACCGTTAATTGCTTCTGCTCAAACTACTGAAGTTGATAGCCTTGAAACTATTTTACAGCAACATGCACGAAAAGACACAATTAGAGTAAATTTATTAAATAAAACTGCCTATAATTTCAATTCAATAAATAACAATAAATTATTAAAATATGCAGAAGAAGCTGGTGAGCTTGCTGATTCACTCAGTTTTGTAAAAGGTAAAGCTGAAAGTTTAAGGCTAATTGGGCTTTATTATTGGGCTGTAGCAGACTATTCCAAAGCAATAGAATATTATAAAAAATCATTAGATCTATTTAAAGAAATAAAAGATAAAAGTGGTATTGCAAATTGTTATTTTAATATGGGTACTTTTTATAAATATAATGGCAATTTCCCAAATGCATTAAAATATTATCAAAAATTATTAAAAATAAGAAAAGAATTAGGCAATAAGAGAGATATTTCTATAGCTTATGATTATGTTGGAAATATTTATAGCGATTTGGGCAATTATCCCAAAAGCTTAGAATCTCGCCAAAAAGCATTGGCAATAAGAGAGAAGTTAGGAGATAAAAGACTAATTTCCTTAAGTTATAATAATATAGGTGCTATTTATGGTCTTCTGGATGAATATTCTAAAGCTTTAGAATATTATCAAAAAGGCTTAAAGGTTCTTGAAGGAACGGAAGATAGAAGGCAGATTGCAATGCTTTATATGAATATTGGAATTATATATAAATTTCAAAATGATTATTCCAGAGCAAGAGAATATTCTCAAAAATCTTTACAAATTTACTTCGATTTGAATGATAAAAAAGGAATAGCGCTCAGTTACATCGATATTGGAATTCTTTGTAGGTTGCAGGGAGATTTTGTTAAAGCCTTAGAATATTTTAATAAGTCATTAGAAATAAATGTTGAGCCGGGAAGGAAATATGCGAAAGCAACTGCTTATAAAGAATTAAGCTTATCGTATTTTGAACAAAGCAAAATGAAGGAAGCTTATAATTACAGTAGAAATGCTTATTTATTAGCTGATGAGATTGGAAATCCTGAATTATTAAAAGAAAGTTCCGAAATATTAGCAAAAAGTTGTAATGCTATTGGTAAATATAAAGAGGCCTATAAATATTTTGTTATTTTTAAAACAATAAATGATAGTATTTATAATGAGAAAAACACAAAAGAGATAGCAAGATTAGAGTACCAATATAAATACGAAAGAGAAATTGAGCAGGTAAGAGAAAAGCAGCGTCAGGCAAGTGTAAAATTAGAAAATGAAAAAAATATTAAATATTTTCTTTCAATTCTTTTAATTATTTTGATTGTTTTTGTTGTATTTATAATAATAAGTAAACAAAAATTAAAAGTATTTTATAAAAATGAGCTTAAATTAAGCAAAGAAATAAAAGAAATAGATGATGATTATAAAGAAATTTTAGATGCTAATTCTGATGTCGTTTTTATGCTCAGTATAGAAGGTAAGCAGTTGTATTTCAACAAACAGATTGAAAACTTACTTGGTTATATCCGAAAGGATGTTGTTGGTGGATTATTCACTGATTTTATTCCGAAAAGTGAAATTCCTTTACATCTGAAAAAGCTAAAAGAAGGATTTTTAAAAAAAGAATTTTTACCATTTGAAACGACTGCTTTGCATAAAGACGGTAGCCATATTCCTGTAGAAATTACTGCGAAAGTAATGAAATATAAAGGTAAAACAGTAGGTGTAGGAACAATAAGAGACATTACTAAGCGTAAAGAGGCTGCACTAGAAATTCGTAAACTTTCACTAGCGGTTGAGCAAAGTTCTGCAACAATTGTAATTACTGATACTGACGGAAGAATTGAATATGCGAATCCTTTTTTCACAAAAATAACAGGCTACACATTAGAAGATGCAAAAGGAGTAAATCCCAGGATATTAAAATCGGGTCATACAAGCGATGAAGAATATAAGGAATTATGGAATACAATTACTTCAGGGAAAACATGGAAAGGTGTGTTTCTAAATGTTAAAAAAAATAAAGAAAAATACTGGGAAAAAGCTATCATTTCACCTGTTAAGAATGATAAAGGTGAAATTATTAATTTCGTTGCTGTAAAAGATGATATAACAAAGCAGAAAGAAGCTGAACATGCGCTAAAAGAAAGTGAAGCTAAACTACAAGAAAGCAATAAAACAAAAGATAAATTCTTTTCAATAATTGCACATGATTTAAAAAGTCCGTTTAATGCATTATTGGGATATTCTAATATTCTTTTGAGAAAACATAAAGAATATGATGAAGAAAAACGTGAAAAAATGATTAAATCGATTAATAATAGTGCGAATAATACTTTTAAATTATTAGAAAATTTACTAACATGGTCACGCTCACAATCAGACAGAATTGAATATTTACCGGAAAAATTAGATTTAAAAATATTGTTATTTGAAGTAATGTTTAACCTACAAGAACAGGCAAACAAAAAAAATATTCAGGTTTTAGATACAATTTCTGAAAATGAATTAGTTTTTGTAGATAAAAACATGATGGCTACCGTATTTAGAAACTTAATTTCAAATGCGATAAAGTTTACAAGCAAAAACGGAACTATTGTTATAACATCTGAAAAACAGCTAAATAGTAATTTTCTCGAAATTTCTGTTACAGATACTGGTGTTGGTATCCCAAAAGACAAAATTGATCTTTTATTCCGTATAGAAGAAAATACATCAACAGAGGGAACAGAAAATGAAACAGGAACAGGGCTTGGCTTAATATTATGTAAAGAATTTGTAGAAAAACATGGTGGAAATATCTGGGTAGAAAGTGAAGAAGGAAAAGGCTCTACTTTTTTATTTACAATACCTGAAAAATGACAGACAAAGAACTTTTTAAATATTAGGATGGTTATCATGCCCGGAGATTATAAAGGAAGTTAAATTACTAAAGTTTCACACTAGATAAAGTTGTGTTAATTATGTATTATACAATTATTTACATCGACTTAAATTCTTTGCGTAGCTTTGTGAAGCCTTTGAGCTTCTTTGCGAACGGCAAAGCCCTCAACGCAGTTAAATAGCTATTACACAGAGTTTCACGAAGAATACGCAAAGATACACAAAGAACGTTTTGTATAAAAATGGATGTTTTTAAAAGCTTAGTCGTCAGGAGTATATAACGGCGCACGTGTCTGTAAATCATTAAAGAATAAAGACATAAACATACATATGAAACAACAGTAAATAAGTAATAAAAGCAACATGCTTTTTAATAAATGCTGTTAGTACCAATATGACATAAGATGAAAATTTACTACTTTCTTTTAATTGTAATTGTCATTTTTTCCTGTTCAGAAAATAAGTCTGACAAAAAGGAATTAAATAAGGGTAATCAAGTTATCAATCACGAATTTCAATCCATTATTGATTCTGCTAATGTTAAAGGGTCGGTATTAATTTACGACTTTCAAAAGAATATTTATTATTCTAATAATTTTAGCTGGGCTAATAAAGGAAAAATACCTGCTTCTACATTTAAAATTCCTAACTCAATAATAGCATTGGAAAGTGGTATTGTCGAAAATGACAGTACTCTTTTTATATGGGATGGAAAAAAAAGATATTTGAAAATCTGGGAGCAAGATCTAATTTTTAGAGATGCGTTTCATTTTTCCTGTGTTCCATGCTATCAGGGAATAGCTAGAAAAATTGGTAAGAAAAGATTGAAACGGGAAATGAAGTGTATTTCTTTGCGACAAATGTAGAGCCTAAAGAAC
>JAOZNO010000269.1 GCA_029933755.1 Bacteroidales bacterium
ATTGTTCTGATTTTCATTTATTTACGATATCTTTATCATGGTGCGAAACATCAGTTATATATTTTAACAAGGGTTCGTTAAACTTTGCCAAAGTTGTCGTATGAAGGTGTTAAGTTACTAGTAGTCATTGCTATATCTGAAACAAATAAACTTTGCCAAAGTTTTTATTTTCAATTGATTGGAAAAAATGTGCCGAACTATTATCTTAACAGACTCTTTATAATTTATTAAGAATGAATATTAACTGTCTTATTGTTGATGATGAGCAACTTGCCCGAGGTTTACTGGAAAGTTATATTTCTAAAATCCCATATCTTACACTAAAAAAATCATGCAAAAGTGCTTTGGAGGCTATTGAATGTTTACAAAAAGGTGATATTGACCTAATGTTTTTGGATATTCAAATGCCAGACATTAGCGGTATAGAATTTTTAAAAACCTTAAAGAAAAAACCTTTGGTAATTTTCACAACAGCCTATAAAGAATTTGCATTAGATGGTTATGCACTAGATGTAATAGACTATATGCTTAAACCAATTTCTTTTGATCGGTTTCTACAAGGTACTAATAAAGCTTTAGAGCAGACTAAGTTGATAAAAATAGCCTCTGATACAACTAATCGTACAGAAGAAATGGATAGAACATACCATGAATCTCATATTCAGTTAAAATCCAATCATAAAATATATAAAGTAAAATACCATGATATTCTGTATGTTGAAGGCTTGAAGGAATATGTGAGTTTTTATACCCTTAATAGAAAGATTGTTGTACTTGAATCATTAAAAAGATTAGAAGAAGTTTTACCCAAAAACAAATTTTTACGTGTACACAAATCATATATTGTTAATTTTGAGAAAGTTGACGCGCTGTATGGGAATCAACTTGAAATTAAAGAAAAATATATTCCTATTGGAAAAATGTATTTAGAAGAGGTAAAAAACAAATTTTTTTAAAAAGATAAGTTTTTTTACCTAATTTTATAGTCAAAATTGATAATATAAATTCTAATAAGATACTTTCCATCTAATTTGTTATTATGAAAAAAGGATTATTGATTGTACTAACAATCAGCACTATTTTTTTTACATTTAATGTTCAATCTCAAAACAATGATGAACTATCTGATACCATTTACAAAAAGAATGTGATTAAATGGAATATGACTACATTTATTCTTTTCAGCAGTAAAAATATTAATATATCATATGAAAGAATTTTAAATCCACACCGTTCTTTTTCCATTAATGTAGGCTATTTTGAATTGCCCTTTGATGGATTATTTGACAGTTTGTTTATTAATAAAACGAATGAGAAAAGTGGGTTTACTGTTTCAGGAGATTACCGATTTTACTTTAAAGAGCGAAATAAAAAATGGGCACCTGACGGACTATACTGGGGGCTCTATTCATCTTATCATTATTTTCAATTCTCGAACACTGTAAGTTTTGTTAACAGGCCAGATATACAAGGAGATGTGAAATTTAGTGGAAATTTTAATATTATTAGCACTGGTGTAGAACTTGGCTATCAGTTTATTATTAAAGATAAGTTGTCAATTGATTTAGTTTTTATGGGGCCATCCTTATCTGTTTATAATCGTAAATTTACATTAGGTGGAAATGTTGATAATGAGAATGAATACCTGGGTGCTATCTGGGATGGAATAAAAAACAAGTATCCTTATATTAAAGAGCTTGCTGAAGTTGGAGAAATTGAAAGTAATAAAGCACAAACTCATATGGGGTTTGGACTTAGGTATTTAGTTCAAATTGGTTACTGGTTTTAAACATATTAAAAATGAAATATATTTTATTATTTATTATTGTTTCTATTTCTATTAGAAGTTACTCTCAAACAGAAGAATATGTACTTAATGATACGCTTTCAGGAGAAATTGATCTTTTTGAAAGAGATAAGCCACTGCATTTCACTTTAATGTCAGATTTTAAAAAATTTAAAAAAGACAAATATAAAGATGAATACCAAAAAGCACAATTGATATATACAATCAATGATTCAGTAGAAATTAATAAAGAAGTAAGAATTAAAGCTCGAGGAGAATTCCGAAAGAAAACTTGTAATTTCCCACCTATTCGTTTAAACTGGCGAAAAACAGAAATCGTAAAAAATGAGTTTTCGCAATTCTACAAACTAAAAATGGTGACTCATTGTAGTGGTGCAAAATATTATGAGCAGTACCTTTTAAAGGAATTTTTATGTTATAAGTTTTATAATATCTTAAGCGACAGAAGTTTTAGGGTTCGTTTAATTGAAATTAAATATATAGATACAGGAAAAAAGAAAAAGAATGAATTTATAACCTGGTCGTTTTTTATCGAAGATTTTGGAATGATGGCAGAGAGAAGTAATTCTCACAAGTTAAAAAATGAAAAACTGGGTATAAAGAATGTAGAGGAGAAAAATATGCTCGAATTTGCCATGTTTATGTTCATGATAGGAAATGCTGATTGGTCAGTTACAGGCTTACATAATTTAAAGCTATTAAAATCGAAAGATTTTCAATATACCAAGGCATGGGTAGTACCGTATGACTTTGACTATACCGGTATGGTAAACGCTGTTTATGCGGTACCTGATGAAGAAAGACTTGGTATTACAGATATTACAGAAAGAGTTTATCTTGGCCCTTGCAAATTAGAAAGTGAATTTCAACCAGTAATTGAAAGGTTTAAAAAACATAAAGATGAATTTTATGATGAAATTAACAATTTTGAATACATCAGTGAACAGTCTAAAAAGGAAATGATTGAATACCTTGATGAGTTTTATCGTATAATTGATTCAAAGAATTTTTATGACCACTATCTTAAATCGCATTGTAGAAAAATAGATTAGATTAATCCTGTATCGCCGAATACCAGAAACTATATCCTATGCCTCTAACTTGAGTGCGTCTAGAATGTCTCATTTTTTAGTTTTTGGAACTTATTTTAAAATTGGCAGAAATTGGCAGTAGACAGTCCACAGTAGGCAGTAGGCTCTGCAAAGTATGCTTACTGAAAACTGAATACTTTTCTCGTTTGAAAATAGTAAAAAACATAAAAAAATACAAAACGGTCACCTTATGGGCACACGCTAACTCGTGAACATAGGAAAACTATTTTTTTAAGTAGCTTGTCGAGCCTTCCATCTGATTTTTAATTTATTCCAAAAATTTTGAAAAATATCGAAAACCTTATCGTTTATCGATAATGTTTATTAGATTTGCAGTGTTTATTAACTTTATTCTTTTGATTTATGTCCGGTAAATATCCCTTCATTAAAGCCATTTCTGTAATATTACGTATTATTTGGTATTTGCAATGGATATTTTTATCTGCACTTATTATTATTTCTATTCTGATAGTAACAAAGAGTTCAATTATTGATATCAATAAAATAAGTGGGTTTCATATTCAGTTCGAAAAAATTGATATTCAAAATATTACCTCTAATATAGATAAATCACAAGGTCATGTTTATTTGTCAAATGGTGAGGGAAGACTTCATATGAAGAATTCTAGTCAGAATTTTATATTCTTTAGGCTATTTAATGTATTTATTGACACCTTACTTTATATTTTAATTATTTATTTACTTCAAAAGATATTTTTAAGTTTAAAGACAGGTGTATTTTTTGTAAAAGAGAATGGAGTTTACATTAAAAAAATAGCCTATGCTGTGTTAGGCATTGCTTTATTGCCAGACTTGATTAATTATTTTATAAATCTTCATATTACAGAAACACTGGAAATTGATGGAATAATATTAAAAGCAAGATTTAATTTTGATCTTCGAACTACTTTTTTAGCATTAATCATTTTTGTAATTGCTAAAGTATTTATTAAAGGAGCAGAGTTAAAAGAAGAGCATGATCTAACAATTTAAGTAGGAACTGCTTATAAGCATCGCTTTGCAAAGACTGCCTACTGGAGACTGAGGACTGATTAATTAAAACAATAAAAAATAAAATGTGGAAAACTCTTACTTTATAGAGGAACGCTAATTAAAAGACATATGCCACTAATAACTAACCTTGACGTAATGCTTGCTAAACGCAAAATGACTCTTACGGAGCTTTCTGAAAGAATAGGAATTACTATTGCAAATTTATCAATACTAAAAAAAGGAAAAGCCAGGGCAGTACGTTTTACTACACTTGAAGCAATTTGTCGGGAACTTGATTGCCAACCTGGCGATATATTAAGCTATGTTTCTGGAAACGAAATGGTTTCGGAAGATTAAAACTACTTTTAATAATTAATTCTTGCCACAAAGTAACTAATAGAGCTTGCCCTAAGTTTAGTCATTAAAATCCTCCATTAAAATTTTTATTTTTTTATTGATAATTAATCTTTTTTTATCGTTTTACGATAAAAAATCTTTGTTTATTGATAAGACTTCTTTATATTTGCAGTCATTTTAAAATATAAAATAATAGATATGATTAATAGAATTAGCTTTTTGTTTATTGCTGTAAGTTTTTGGATTACTGCTTGCGGACAGGTTAACAAGCCTGACAATGAAAATTTCAATCAGCAAATTTACGTTGATATTGATATTGCAACGTCTATGCTTAGTGTTACAGACACTTTATATGTACCGAAAGCCTATTTTGAAGATGAAAAGGGTTTCATTTTCAAATTGAACAAAAGTCTTAAAGTACAGGTGTTAAATAATCAGTTTAGTGTAAAAGAATTTAAAAAAGACCCTATTAAAGAAGGAGTACTTTCAAAAACCTACATTTTAACACCAAATGAAGACGTGGTGGATGAAACAGTAATGATTGCACTTCAATATTCGGGAAAAATTGTTGATGAACTAAAAAAAGGTGCTGCTGAATATGCACGTGGTTTTAGTGAAACCAAAGGAACAATCACTGAAAAAGGTGTTTATTTGGCAGGTTCAACTTATTGGCTTCCTACCCTTGAGATAGAGGCTTTATGGTCATTCAATTTAACTGTGAAAATTGATACAGCTTGGAATGTGGTTTCTCAGGGCGAAAGAATAATTAATAAGGAAGTAAACGGGAAACAACTTGTAAAATATATTTCTCCTGAGCCTATGGATGAGGTTTATCTTATTGCTGCCCAATGGACTGAGTATTCTTTACAAGCAGGTGATGTTTTGGTTCAGGCATTTTTACGTACACCTGATGAAAAATTGGCAAACAAGTACCTTGGTGTAACCAGTGGCTATATTGATCTTTATAAAAAATTAATAGGTTCTTATCCCTATACAAAATTCGCACTAGTCGAAAATTTTTGGGAAACAGGTTATGGAATGCCATCTTTCACTTTGTTAGGTGAAAAAGTTATTCGAATGCCCTGGATTCTTTATTCCTCGTATCCTCATGAGTTGCTACATAATTATTGGGGTAATGGTGTTTTTGTTGATTACAGTAAGGGTAACTGGTGCGAAGGGATTACGGTTTATATGGCGGATCACTTATTGCAAGAACAGCGTGGTAATGGTGCATCATACAGACGGACAAGTCTTCAAAAATTCACAGATTATGTAAACGATGAAAATGATTTTGCTGTAAATAAATTCCTGAACAGGAATAACTCAGCCGAAGAAGCTGTTGGTTACGGTAAGGCGATGATGATAAACAATATGTTACGTTGGGAATTTGGTGATAAAAAATTCATTGAAGCTTATGCAAAAT
>JAOZNO010000270.1 GCA_029933755.1 Bacteroidales bacterium
ATAAGCATACAGCTTTAAGGTTCGACGCCTCAATTCCAACAAAGAAAAAACGCATGAATTATTCAGGTTAGATATTTATTCATTTCAATATAAAAATTCTCTGCTTCTACAAAAGCATGAGTAGCATCACTTTCAGAAGCACTGAAACCTATTTCATAATCTGCTTTTTGTCTAGTGTCCAGCATTTTGCTAAATGTTTTGATAAGTTTCCTGTCAAATATTCCTGTTTTAACAAAATGTTTACCAAACTGGATATTCGCTCCCTGATGAGTAAATGTTGCAATATCCTCTGAAAGCAAAACCGCTTTTACTGCATGATACATTGCATAATATGAACGAGATACAGCTGCCTTCCATCTTTTGCTTTCAAGCATGATTCTGGCATCTGTTAAACACTCATTTGCCTCGTTCAGCGTTAATTGAACTTCTTCCTTCATATTATTATACCTTCTTTTCGTATATTTTGATAAAAAAACAAACTGGAATTTTCAAATTTTTGTATGCTCGTGGGGTTTGTTGAAATATAAATATCACTGTTAAGCAAAATGTCAGTTTTTAAATCAGCCAGAGTATCTATTTCATTCATCTCAGACTTAATATTATCCAATACAACTAATACATCAATATCTGAATCTTTATGAAAATCACCACGTGCATACGAACCATATAAAATAAAATATTTAAAACGGCTTCCAAAATGATTAGATACAATTGACTTTAGTTTTTCAATATTATTTTTTACAGATACCGATATGTCTGGTAGTTCAGTTTTCATTTTATTATTAAAACATTTAATACAAAGTTAATAACTATTCCATTAATAGCTGGCAATATATGATTAATACTTCTTTTGAAAATACCTTTAACTTACTTTAACTTTTACCATCAAGTACAATAACAATTTCACCTTTCACTTTTTTTTCATTAAAGTAGCTTAAAACTTCGCTTAAACTTCCTCTTTTTGTCTCTTCAAAAACTTTGGTTAATTCTCTGGACACCGAAACTTGCCTGTTTTCTCCAAAATATTCAATAAATTGTTCAAGTGCTTTAATTAGTCTATGTGGCGATTCATAAAAAACCATGGTTCGTTGTTCATCAACCAGTTGTTTTAACTTTTTCTGGCGTCCTTTTTTATGTGGTAAAAATCCTTCAAAGCAAAAACGGTCATTTGGTAAACCTGAATTAATCAAAGCAGGAATGAAGGCTACAGCACCAGGTAAAGTTTCAACAGCAATATTATTTTGAATGCATGCTCTGACTAATAAAAAACCGGGATCTGAAATTGCCGGTGTTCCTGCATCTGAAACTAAAGCAATTTTTTCACCAACAGACAGTTGCCCAATTAACCTGTCAACGGTTTTATGTTCATTGTTTAAGTTGTGAGAGTACATTTTTTTACTAATATCATAATGATGTAGTAAAACACTTGTAGTACGAGTATCTTCTGCCAGTATTAAATCAACTTCTTTTAGAATACGAACAGCCCTAAATGTAATGTCTTCGAGATTACCAATAGGGGTAGGAACAATATATAATTTACCAGACATAAGTTAAAATGTTTTTACAAAATCAAGCAATAATCTAAACAAATCTTCATACTCACTTAAGGGCAAATCTTCAGCCTTATCGTAAATGTTATGGTATTCAGAATACTCACCTAATGTATATATAAAGATACTATTCACCCCTTTTTCATAAAAAGGATAATGATCACTGTTTGCTGCCGGCCCTCTGCTGGAAACAGCAGGAAGGTATTGATTGTCTTTATTTATTTCTACTAATTTATCAAAACGGGTTTTATACTCTGTAGCATTTACAACTTTTATTCCTTTGTCGCCACTACCAACCATATCAAGGTTTATCAGAAATTTTATTTTCGATAAGGGAAAAAGAGGATGGTTTACATAGTAGGTTGACCCTAATAACCCCATTTCTTCCCCACTGAAGAACATAAATGCAATTGAATATTTAGGTTTCTTTTTTAAACGAGAAAAATGTTTTGCAATATTAAGTACCATTGCAGTTCCGCTAGCGTTGTCATTGGCGCCCGGAAAGTATACACCTTCACCCATTTCGCCAATGTGATCGTAATGGGCAGAAAAAACAATAAAACTATCAAGTTCACCTTCTATAAAACCAACAATATTCTGGGTATGATATTCTTTTTTAAAGTCATTTTTTATTTTTACAGTTATTGATTCTAAGGTGTCTGGAATTACATCCCTACTAATTTTAATTATAGGAAATTCTTGTTCAACTTGTGATGGCACATAAATTAAATTTTTATATTCCAGTTGTATAATTCCTTTTGCACCCAGTATGTTATAGTTAATTATGTCAGCATAAGCATCTCTAAACCCTTTGTTTTTCATAAAAAGAGTATCAATAAGTATAAAGCTTTTGCTAATTGCATCTTTACTTATCTTTTTAAGTTTTTTTGGATAATCTAATAATTCATGGTTCATTACAATTACTGGAAATGTACCGTCAACTGAACCGGAACGGGCAGAAATAAGATAATCATAGCCTGGGATTAGTTCTTCTGACTTATTTAGTGAAACGGTAATTTTTTCAGAGAAAGTATTTACAGAGATTTGGTAATTCTGAAAATAGTTATCAGAGAATTTTTTTAATTTTATTTTTTTTAATTGTTTATTAATGTAAAAAGCAGCAATGCTATCACCTTTATTTGCATAGCCTCTTCCATGAAACTCAGCTGAACAAAGTTTATCAATTGTTTTTCTGGCAAATTTTAAATCTTGTGCATTTATCAAATTAGCTAATGATATAAATGTTAAGAAGAAAATAATTAGTGTTTTATTCATGTGTTTATTTTTTAATTGTTTTCATTTATTCGCAGTAGCTCATGAGGGCTAAAGCCGTTGCCACATAGCCTGTTCCGCCACTGCGGAAGAACTGTCCCGAAAAAATCGGGACTTGTTTCATCTGTTTATTTATTGATTAGTACCTGTCATAAAACTCAGTCTCTAATAAGAAAACGTCAAGAATGAGGCTTTTGCAGTTTTGAAAATCATGAGTTTACTTTTGTAAATGACTGTTTTCAAAACAAGAATAACAAAGTTATTGGCGTTTTATTGCAGAGAATTAATTTATATCAAGCTACAAACTTATTCAATTCAAATAATATTTCTTACAAAAATTCTATATTCCTTTGAGATTATTTTAAAAATTACTTATTTTACTGTATTTAGAATATTCAATAATAAATAATATGTTTCTTGAAAATAATTTAAGTAGCTCAAGGCTGGGTGGATGTATTGAAGTTGTAACAGGTTCAATGTTTTCTGGTAAAACAGAAGAGCTAATACGGAGATTACGCAGAGCTGAAATTGCCAAATTAAATGTAGGTATATATAAACCTAAAATTGACAATCGATATTCTGATAATGATGTTGTATCACATGATTCAAAAATAGTTTCTGCAATACCGGTGCGTTCAGCTAAAGAAATTATTGATCTTGCTAAAGACAATAAGGTTGTAGGAATTGATGAAGCACAATTCTTTGAGGATGATTTGATTGATGTGTGTAATTATTTAGCAAATCAGGGAAAAAGGGTTATTGTTGCTGCACTTGATATGGATTTTTCAGGTAAACCTTTTGGCCCTTTGCCCGGGCTAATGTCAATAGCTGAGTATGTAACAAAAGTTCATGCCATTTGTATGCGCTGTGGGCATTTGGCTAACTATTCACATCGATTAAGTGATACGCAAAAGCTAGTTATGTTGGGAGAAAAGGATATTTATGAACCATTATGCCGAAGTTGTTTTTCCAAAGCTATTGATGATAAAAATAAAGATCTTGAATTATTTAATAATCAAAAAACTTAAATTTGTGGTTCTACTACCATTCTAGTGGGTGCTTGACCATAAGGTAATTTTTAGTAAAGTTACCATGGTTATTCGTAGATTTGTTTATGACTGGCATAATTAAGCAATATAAGCATATAAGGGCATAAACAAATAACCAACATACATTTATTAGTTACCCACTAAGTTTGTAGTAGAACCAAATTTTTCAATAAAAAATCAGTAGTAAACCTTGTCCTCTTGCTGGATAAGTACTATTTAGCTAATATTACAAATATCCTTGTGACAAATTAATTAATTGTGTTCCCTTTAATTATTTTATTTTGAATTTTGCATCACTATCAAAAAGATATCAAAAAAGCAGTAAAGATGTAGTCTTTTTTGCTATGCTTTTAATCGCAGCATCCCTATTCTTTTCACGATTTTTAATAAGTGTTGGTTTTGTACTTGTTGGTTTAAACTGGATTTTTGAGGGACAATTTAAAGAGAAGCTTAGCTTCGTTAAAAAAAATAAAGCTGGTTTTTATATTGTGTTACTATGGCTGTTACATCTTATTGGTTTATTGTACACTAAAAATATTGAAAGTGGTATTAATGATATTCGGATTAAAACTTTTCTGTTTTTTATTTTTGTTTATGGTAGTGGTACACAGATAAGTAATAAGCGTAGGGACATTGTTTTTCAGATATTTATTTTGTCGGCATTAATTACTTCTGTTATATTCAGCTTCAATTTTTATATTGGAAACAAACTGATAGGAATTGAAGATTTAGCAGGAATGTCATTCTTTGGTGGAAATCTGTATCAAGGTATACTTATAAGTTTTGCAATAAGTTTACTATGCTACTTTTTGATATCTAACAGACATACAAAGTATTCAGTAATATACTATTTTACAATACTTTGGTTTATAATTTACCTGTTTTTATTAAATTCTTTAACTGGTTATATATTACTTTTTTTCCTTTTTGTTTTTAATTCACTGTATTTATTTGTCAAACAAAATGAAAAATGGAGTAAACTTAAAATTTCATTTATTTTTTTGTTAATTATTGCTTTAAGTAGTATTTATGTTGGCCTGATTGTAAAAGAATTTTATCGGAGTGACCACTTTGTATATGAACAACTTCCAAAAACTACCATAAGTGGGAATATCTATACTCAGGATACAATTAGTAAACAGAAGGAAAATGGTCATTATCTATACCTAAATTTTTGCCAAAAAGAATTAGAGGAAGAATGGAATGTTAGATCATTTTTTGTTTATGATGGTTTGGATAAAAAACACCAGCAAATTTCTCAGACTTTAATTCGTTATTTAAGTTCAAAGAATTTAACAAAAGATTCTGTTGGGGTTTGGGCATTAAGTATAAATGAAATTCAATTAATTGAAAATGGATATGCTAATTATTTATATACTGATAAATTCAGTATTAAAGCACGTTTATATATTGTTATCTGGCAACTGGACAAGTATTTTAACCAGGGTTATGCTAACCGACAAACTATTTCGCAAAGGTTTGTATATATGAAAGCAGCTTTTGAACTAATAAAAGAGCATTTTTGGACTGGTGTTGGGCCTGGTGATGTGGTTGATGAATCAAATAAATATATTGTTGAAAATACAGGATTAACAAAGGAATACAGTAATCGCGTACATATACAGTTTCTTGTTGAATTTGTTGGTTTGGGTATATTTGGTTTTATTGTTTTTACTTTTTTTATTTTTTATCCATATTATAAGAATAAAATGTGGAAAGATTACTTATTCACTTCATTTTTTTTAATTGTTATTTTGAGCTTTTTTTCTGAA
>JAOZNO010000271.1:0-3756 GCA_029933755.1 Bacteroidales bacterium
AATGGTAAATTATTAAATATACCTAATAAGTATATTTATTACTTTCACAAAAAAGGCATATCCTTAGATTGGATATATGATGGGTCTGGTTTAATGACTAAAAGTGAATATGAAGCACAGGATTTAGATAGAACCAAAGAAAAAAATTTAGAATCAATTTCTAAGATGATTGTAGAAAAAGGGGATCTAAAAGAAAAAACTGGAAATATAAGAGATAAGATTGGAAAAGAAGCTAGTGAAGATTATACAGATAGTAGTATTAAAATATTACTTGAGTCTAAGAATATTAATATACAAACTTTTCTTAGCTATGTAAATTCTCAGGAAAAAATGATTGAATTTCTGCAGAAAATCGTTAGGAAAGAATTGAATTTGTAGCAGTCTGTTTTTAAATTGTAAAAATTGAAGCCAAAAATTAGTACTTCAGTCTAATTTCTAGCTTCAATTAATTAGGGTCAGAACCGAAACGAAGTGTTTGAATAGAAAATTTCAAGTTCAAGACTTATGAAATCTTGGTAAAACACTAATCATCAATTCGCATAAATTTCATCTTCAATATTGGCAAGCTTATTAAGTTTTCGTTTAAATAAATCTTCCAGGTGTGATGTTTCAAACTTAAACCAGGTAGCACATTCATCTTTCGAAAATAAATTTTGACGAATACCAAATTGTAAAAGTCCCTCCATAGTCCCATAGATTTGAGATATAGTAGTAAACCCACTTTCCGGGATAAAACTTTTTTGATTTCCCATGAAACCAGAATCGTAAAACTTACGTGCAAGCTGGGGAGGAAAAAATATTTCAGGACTTAAAATGGTAAATCCCATATCAAAAATACCATCAATTGACTTTATATTACTAAATTTTGAATTAGTTAAATCACAAAATGATAAATCAACATCAGTAAAACTTACATTATCAAAACGACAACCACCTATGCGAGATGCTGATAAATTAAGTAACTTCAGTTTTGAGTTTGAAAAATCCAAACCAATAAGATTAACATATGATAGATTGTACTCATCTATATTGTGCTCCATGTTAATCCCTTTAAATAGCGATTTTGCCCAATAAGGTGACGAATCATTTATCGAATAAAAATTCCAGTTACGTACTAATTCAAAAATATTATCGTAATTGCTTATTGTCGAATTAAAATATTTCTTTTCAGTTTCATTATTATGTAAAATATTTCCAACAAGTAAGGCTAGCCATTTATCAGTATCCGGTGGAATACGTCGCATTTTGCTTTTCTGAATACTAAATACTTCTTTATCAAAAAGTGCTGTATTCCCTTTTCCTTTAACTAAAAGATGATTGGTATCTGATTCCATTACCTCGCGTGCAAAATTGATTATTTTATCGACTTTGTCTTGTGTAAAGAACCAATTTTGAAGACTTTCAATTGGGTAGTCCGGAGAATTTGTTGGTATCTCAAACTTCTTAAACCATTCATAATATATATCATGACAAAATAAATTGTTATGTTTTTTTGTAGCTAAAGAAGCCATCAGTGGGAAAAGTAATTTTCTTTTCTGAATTATTTTTTCTGAGCTTCCTTCGTTTGCAGATGACCTCAACAATCGGAGCATATCAACCAGGAATTGTATGGTTTGACCTGTTGGTTCACCTAATATAAGCTTAACACGCGCTTTTTCTATATCATAATCTTCATCTAAAGCATATTTGATAAAAACTTTAAGATAATATTCCGCAAGTAAAATTTCTGCAAATGACTGATGCTGAAAGTGTAGAATATTATCATTTTCACCGAAATAGGAGTGAGAGAGGAATTCAATTTCTAAAACTCCCTGATCTTTATATCTATCAAGGACTTCGTCATCAGACTCATTTGTATTTTCGCCATCCAGCACACGGCAAATATCAGCTTTATTTAGCTTCCACTGATTATCAGTATGCCATTCGTACATAGACAGAGCAGCAATTGAATGTAAAATATTCCGGAAACCAAATTCCTGTTTCAAGTTAATCTGATGTTGATCTTCAATATATTTTGCCTCACGGGTAAGCAGGTTAATAAACGATAAATAGACTCCTATTTTGCCAACTAAAGAAAAATCAATATTGTTAACCAATAATTTAAAAATCATATAGGCAAAGATCGGTCTTCGTAATTCACTCCGTGAAAGTGTACCATTCATTAATAGCTCATCATAAACATCAATAAATTTTAAGTTCCTAATACTTTCTTGTATTTTCTGGGTAACCCCATGTGCCTCTAATTTAATAAATTCCGGATAATTAATTAAAGTATCTATCATCCAGTTATTAAACTGTAGTTTTGTAAAACCATACAATGAAAGAAAATATTCCACATCGCGACCTAAACCATTTTTAATAATATGAGGATGATGACTTTTTAACTGGTTTTGCAATCCCCCATCAAAAGGTCTGCTGGAAATAATAATTCGATTGGTTCTATATTTCGTTTTATCCAGATTTTGAATAGATTTAATTGAGCTAATAACCCGATCAATAGAAGCTTTTGAAAGGTCACCACTTTCATCTAAAGAATCAATAAGGAAAACATATTTTTTATGCTTAAAATGTATATCATCAACCTGTATTCCAAATTCAGTTTCAAGATAATCAGCAATAACACCTAATTTATACTCACTTGAGTAATTTTTAAAATTACGTAAATTAAAATAAATAGGAAAAAGTCCCTCACCCGTTTGTAAATATTCTTTTGCCAGTTGTGCAGCATAATGTTTCAAAAATACCGATTTTCCTTTTCCAAAATCACCTAAAATATATAGTATTTTATTTACATTATTCTGTGGCTGATAGTTAAAATAGTCTTCAATTAATCTTTCTACAGGCTCTAAACTTCCCTCTTCCTCTTCAGTTTTTCTTTCGCCCAGATCAATATCATCAATCTCCATAAAATCCTCAACAGTCTTCCATTTCGCATAAGTTATTTCATATTTTAGATTTTCTGTTTCATTGAAACCAATCTTGTCTAAATTCTTCATCTTCCAAAGAAACTCTGTTTCAATCTCAGTTAAACGCAATTCAGAAATTTGTTCTAAATGTTCATTATAGCTAGCTCCGAAAGTTTTTACAACCTGGGTATCAATATTATCATTAAAGTGTTTAATAAAATCGTTTTTTGCTTGTTCACTCAAACCAACTTTTTCAAATATCTTTAAATAGGTATTTTTTACATATAAAACAGTTGGATGATATTTTGGTTGAAAAACAATAATTACCTCTGACTCATTGGTTTCAATCTCTTCTTCAAGATTCTCAAGTATTTTTTCCATTGCATCAAGTGCCGTTTCCATCAAAATGTTTTCGTGGTATTTTGTAGACAGAAACGACATGGATTCTTCAGCTTGCGCAAAGGCAGCTACTAGGTATGTTGGACTTCCATGATCATCAAGTTTGCGTTTAGAAACTCGTGCAAAATATTGCTCAATAATAGTATGTCCAAATAGCTTTATTACCAAACCGGCTGTACCCGATGCATTTAATATTGCTTTATGTCCTGTTTGATGAAGATTACTTTTTAGGTACTTAGTAACATCTTTTAATAAATCAGGAATTGCCTTAGTTAGTTTTTTAATGGTTTCTTTTTGCATGATTGTACTATTTAGTTTACAAGAAGTAAAGTATTTTTTGACAAATATAAGTAATCTTTACATAATGTCAAAACAAATACGCAAAAAAAATACAATAAAATACTTAGAGAGTATTATTCTTTTAATAAAATATACCATAAAAGGATATTTA
>JAOZNO010000271.1:3856-5624 GCA_029933755.1 Bacteroidales bacterium
AAAATACTTAGAGAGTATTATTCTTTTAATAAAATATACCATAAAAGGATATTTAAGCCTTATTGCACTAAAGGTAAATATTATTCTATTATCACAATATACCATTACAGTATATTCGTAATTATCTTCCAGAAGTAAAAAGTCAATTCTTTATTTATGCACCTCACCAGCAAAACGATAAAATTTACAATTGAAATTCATGTGTTAATTAAAATTTGGGTAAGATAGCTGCTAAGCGGTTCTGTGAATAAATCGTACAGAATTGCAGGGAACAAATTATTTAAAAAGGAAATTGCCCTATATGATATAACACAATTTTTTATCGTAGCTTACTATTTTGTTTAATAATATGAACATCTCTTTGAGGGAATGGAATTTGGATATTCTTTTCCCGGAATCTCTTATCGATTGCATATCTTAAATCGCTTAAAATTTGGCGGTGTTTAAAACTATACTGTGTCCAAAAAGACAATTCAAAATCTAATGAGGACTCACCAAAATCACTAAAGAAAACTATGGGTGTAGGTTTTTTAAGAACTAAACTATGATTGCTGGCTATTTCAAGTAGTACTGCTTTTATCAAATTAACATCACTTCCATAAGCCACTCCAATTTTAAGAAAAAAACGGGTTTTTGGATCATTATAGCTCCAATTAACTACCGTATCACTAACTAACTTTGAATTAGGAACAATCATTTCAATATTATCTCTTGAAACGATTCTGGATGTTCTAATACCAATATCTTTAACACTACCAATAATTCCATCTACTTCAACTACATCTTTAATTTTAAGGTTTCTTTCAAATAATAAGAAGAAGCCTGAAATTGTATCATTAAAAATCTGTTGCATTCCTATTCCAACACCTACTAACAAAGCTGCTGAACCGGCAAACAGAATAGTTAAGTCTAATCCAATAGTTTGTAAACTAAATGAAACAGCCAAAATCCAAAGGATATAATTAATAAGTTTATAAACATTTAGATCTGCATAATTTGAATCTTCTTGTTTTTCTATTTTATTTAGGAAAATTGATTTTATTGTAATAGAGATCGCTCTTGCAATAAAAATTATTACAAAAACGAATAGAAGATGCGATGGTGTTATTGACAATTTATCAGTTTTTACTAAATCCATTGCCATAAAATCGGCCATCTTAATTCCAATGGATTCCAGTATAATTGTAAAACCCAGAATAAGCATTAAGAAGGTAGAAAGTCGGTATAAAAATTTAGAAAAACTTATCCAGCTCGGTGCCTTCAAGTTAAATTTTTTATAGGCTCTTTTCCCAATTATGGTAAACAGCACATACATAAGAGCTGTAATTGATATAATTATCAGGCTTTTTACATCAATATTTAAATAACTATTCTTAAATAGTGTATTATTTAAAAAGTCTTCCATTAATTTTTAAAAGGGTTTAAATCTAAAATTTTTAATTTTTTAAAAGGACTTACTGTATTTTTATACTTTTTAAGAAACTCACTCTCCAGCATTTTTCTTAAATCTGCACCATTAATATCAGGAAAAATCTTTCCATTTTTAAAATATGAAATTCTACCTGTTTCTTCAGAAACGGTAATTGCTAAAGCATTGGTAACCTCGGTAATTCCTAATGCGGATCTATGCCTTAAGCCATATTTACTTGGAAGATTTTTGCTTTTAGATACAGGTAAAATACAAGCTGCTGCATGAATTTTATCTTTTACAATAATCACTGCTCCATCATGCAAAGGGCTATTTTTAAAAAAAATACTTTCTAAAAGA
>JAOZNO010001060.1 GCA_029933755.1 Bacteroidales bacterium
CTACTTAATGACAATTAATGACCATCAAACGACCATAGACTAATACACCAATTTCTAATTTAGTGTACTTCAATCCCTAGTTCTTCAAGGCTTGCTTCAGTTGGTATTCCATTATCATCGTAGCCTTTTATTTTGTAATATTTGCTAAGCATTTTATCTAAAGGAACTACCCTGTTTTTTTCATCGCTTAAGCGACCTTCTTTTAAAAACCGACGTGGAAGCGTGTCATCTTTTCGGGATATACCTTCAAGGGTATTCATATACCGTTCAAGTACATGTGTCCTTCTGCCTGCAAGGAACATTCCCTTTTGCGAAAGCTCTGTTCCGGTAATTGACGCATATAAATCACTATATACGGAAACATCCATTAAGCTTAAAGCTAATTCTGCTGCATTTTGCATTAAAAAGCCTAACATTTTCTTTGGAGTTGTTTTGGCAACAAATGGCTCAAGCATATACGCATACGAAGTAAATTCGCAAGTATGTAATGAATTAATGGCAGCAAACATATTCTCAAAATAGTCAACAAACTTGGGTTTATATTTTGTGGTATGTGGGTTAAGTAAATGCATAATTGCTTCCATACTAAAAACAGGTGCTGATAAATGACATCCACCACGGTTTGCAACTGCATAGCTAAGTCCTTGCCCCCAGGCTCCCCGTGGGTCATATGCTGAAAGTTCCAAGCCTTTTACCTGCATGGCAAATTCACGACCACCATATTTTTCTGAAAGCCAACGTGTACCATTTGCAATATCATCACCTATACCTTCTCTTTTAGCAATGGCATTAATTATTTTTTCAACACCATCTGGTGATTCAAATTTTAGATTGGTTTTCATTAAACCTTTCTCTGTGGCTTCCATTACGTATGAAAGGGTTGTTCCGGTAGAAATAGTGTCTAAACCAAGCACTCCACAGAGCGTATTCCATTCGGCAAGTTTTGTAGTATCGTAATTTCCGAGATTTGAACCCATTAAACCAATTGTTTCATACTCTGGAATTTGTAATGTTTTACCGCCTTCAAAAGTTCCTTTGTGTCCACAGAGTATTGTGCAGTTTGAACAAGAGCTAAATTTATTATTATGTTTTACCTTAAACATTTCACCCGAAATGTTTATCGCTTTTTCATGCTGACCATCCTGAAAGTTATTTATCGGTAAAATATTTGATTTGTTACAGGCATTTACATGTGAGGCTGTTCCATAATTGCGGTATAAATCAGAAGTTGTATGGTTTGCATTAATAAATTTGTTTGCTTTTTTCTTTAACTTTTTGAATTTTTCTTCGTTTTTAGGAACAATTTTATATTGTCCACCAAAAGCAACAACAGCTTTTATGTTTTTTGAACCTAAAACTGCACCAATTCCTCCACGTCCAAGAAAGCGATGACCAGATTTTACATTGGCGTATTTTACCAGATTTTCACC
>JAOZNO010000272.1 GCA_029933755.1 Bacteroidales bacterium
GTGCAGCAGGACATCAACATGTTTTTCTTATTCTAGCTGGATTTTCAGCTATCGGGTTAATTACTGCTGTTTGGTTCAGAAGAATTACAAAAAGTTACAAGAACCCTGTTTTACATAAGGAAATCTTGTAACTTATTTTATGCCTAAATTGGTTACTGAGTTTTACTTCAGCTGCCACTCAAAACCATCTTTTGTGTCTTTAATAATGATTCCTGCATCTTTTAGCAAATCCCTAATTTTATCAGAAGTAGCAAAATCCTTATTCTTTTTAGCTTCAATACGGGTATTTAATAAAATATCCATCACCTCATCCAGCTTATTTTCACCATCTGCCACATCTTCCAATTCATCTTTTAAACCGGCAATATTAAAAATAAAGTCATGATATAGTTTTTTTAATTCTTCCAGATCAGCAGCAGTAATACTTTCAGTACCCGCAGCTACTGAGTTAATAAATTTAACTCCATCAAACAAATGTGCAAAAAGAATTGGGGTATTTAAATCATCATCAATAGCATCAAAACATTTTTGCTTCAACGCCTGTACATCAAAGCTCGATTTATCTGAAGCTTCCAACTTATTCAAAGTATTCCATGCAGCAAATAATCGACTTAGTCCTTTTTCAGCAGCTTGCAATGCTTCATTTGAAAAATCTAAAGTACTACGGTAATGTGCCTGTAACATAAAAAACCGAATAGTCATAGGCGAATAAGCTTGTTTCAATAACTTGTGATTTCCACTAAATAGTTCATTCAGGGTAATAAAGTTACCTAAGGATTTACCCATTTTTTGTCCATCAATGGTAATCATGTTATTATGCATCCAGTAATGTACCGATTCTTCACCATTAGCAGCTGTTGACTGTGCAATTTCACACTCATGGTGCGGAAATAATAAATCCATGCCACCACCGTGAATATCAAACTTTTTGCCAAGATATTTGGTGCTCATTACTGAACATTCTAAATGCCAACCCGGAAAACCATCACTCCAATCTGAAGGCCAACGCATAATATGCTCTGGTTCAGCTTTTTTCCATAAAGCAAAATCAAAAGGATTTTTCTTTTCATCCTGACCTTCTAATACCCGGGTATTACTTTGCAAATCCTCGACTACACGACCAGATAGTTTACCATATTTGAACTTTTTATTGTATTTTTCTACATCAAAATAAACCGAACCATTTTTCTCATAAGCATATCCATTATCAAGTATTTGTTGAACCATTGCCTGTTGCTCAATTATATGACCTGATGCCTGAGGTTCAATACTTGGTGGGAGGGTATTTAAAGCCCTCATCTTATCATGGTATGAGTTCGTATAAAACTGTACTACTTCCATAGGTTCCAACTGTTCAAGACGTGCTTTTTTGGCAATCTTATCTTCCCCTACATCTGCATCATTCTCAAGATGTCCAACGTCTGTAATATTTCGTACATACCGAACTTTGTAGCCCAAGTATTTCAAATACCTAAACAGCACATCGTAAGTAACACCAGGTCGCGCATGTCCAAGATGTGGTTCACCATACACTGTTGGTCCGCAAACATACATCCCTACATGTGGTGGATTTAATGGTACAAATAATTCTTTCTTCCTTTTTAATGTGTTATATATATTTAATTTACTTTCCATAATTTTATTCTTTTTAACATCCTTAGTTATACTGAAATCGCAAAAGTAATAAATATTACCATACGTTAACAATGTAGGATATTATTGATAATAAATGTTTTAATATTGACGGCACTCCGAAAAGCCGCTTAGCGGGTAATTCTATTAAAAGTAAAAATGTATTAATCTGTATATCTGTCTATTAAGAATCCGCTTAGCGGCTGAATGCAGAAAATTATACTTTTGGAGTAGACTCAATATTAAATTGATTAATAGAATTCCTGTATGACTTTAGCTCATAATGATAATATTAAAATATCATTTGTCACAAGAAAATCAATGCACCTTGGGATATATTAGTCCTAACAACAATGAGGACAAAGCATTGAGAAGTAAAGTTTATTTTTTAGGTCTGATTGTTTTAATAATTCGTCCATTTTCATATATAACAGTCTTAACTACTTTTCCATCTGAATTATAATAGTACCTTTTACCATTTATAAGTTTTCCATTACGAAATTCTCCTTCGCGATCAACTTTTTTATATGCATTATAAAGTTTATGCTGTCCGTTACCGGTAAATGCTTTGTATGTATTATTATTTTTATTAGTAATATGTTCTTTACTGATTGTGGCATTTGTGTCATCCGGAATATCTTCAACCGTAACTTTTTTTTCTGCAAAAAATTTAGATGAACTTGAATTAAATTCTCCAGATGCAAAAAGCTTTTCTGATTTTATCCCTCCCTCTTCATAGTATTCTTTTACAACCCCATTTTCTTTACCTTCTTTCCAGTCTCCTTCTATTCTTAATTTACCACTTTCGTAGTAATATTTTTGAACACCAGAACGTTTGCCTTTATCATTAAAACTCCATTCATAAGCTTTCTTGCCATTTTCGAAATAATAATTATATTCCCCTACCCATTTTGTGCCTTTCCATATACCTTCCTCAGAAAGTTTACCGTTTTTATAATATATTTTTGCATAACCATTGGGGCGATTATTAACATAGGTGATTTCAGACTTTAATACACCATTAGGATAATATGTTTTCCAAATCCCGCTTTTACGGTTATTAACATAATTGCCCTCTTTGTCTATCTTTTTAGAGTCACTTTTTGTAAAAAACACCCAGTAACCAGTCTTCCTTTTATTTTCATCAAGTCGATTAATCGTGTCATTATTATATATTTTATACGACTGTGACACACTAACAGAAGTCAAGCCTGTAAGAAATACAATAATAACCACTAATCTGACGAAAATATAATTCATGCCCAAAAGTATATAATTCTTTATTTTATTATACGGATTTTAGTGAAAAATGTTGCAGAAAATGTTAATTAAAATTGAAAAAATGTTACAAAACAATCCAAAAAGCTAAATAATTTATACCAATAGTTTAAAAACATCAAACTAATTAGTGTTTGTCCATAAAGTCAGCGTTTATGTTTTTTTATGTGCTTTACTATTTTGAAGTGTGAACAGTCTTCAGTTCTCAGTAAGCAGACTTTGCAGAGCTACTGCCTACTGTGGACTGTTTACTGCCAACTTCCACCAATCTTAAAATAAGTTAAACATACCAAAAAAACTAAAAAGTGAAACATACGAGACGAACTCTAATTAGCTTATTTAGTTTCTTCTTTAGTTATTTTCGTTTTTGTTGTTTCCTGTTTTATTATTCTTGAATTATCGGCTTGCTTACAATATTTATCAATGGCTGATTGTACATACAAATGCCCTAAGCTTTTTGCTATATTAAAATCCAAACATGCTTTATCTAATTTATTGAGCTGTATTAAATCCATTCCTCTAAAATAATAAGCTGCTGCATGTTTATTATCTATACTCAATACTTTAGAGAAATCAGCAATTGAAGCATTAAAGTCATAAAGTTTTCTGTAAACAATTCCCCTGTTAAGGTATGCTGTAATAAATTCAGGGTCAATTTCTATTGCTTTATTATAATCTGCTATTGCTTCTTTATATTTTCTTCCATGATCCTTTGCTAGTCCACGATTAGAATATGCCGAAGCGTTTTCAGGATCTTTTAAAATAGCCACATCAAAATCACTAATTGCTTCATCCAAAAGACCCAATTTCCCTTTTACAACTCCCCTATTCACAATAGCATTTTCGTAACTATTATCCAGTTCCAGGGTTTTATTATAATCTAAAAGTGCCGCATTCAAAAAGGACTTTCGCCGAACCGTATCCACAATAAAATCAGCCATACTTTCTTTTGTCATTGCTCTATTATGATATGCCTCAACAAAATACTCATCGAATTCAATTGCCTGATTAAAATCATTTAAGGCCAAAATAATCAAAATAGAGTCATTTATTTCTTTACCCAAATCTTTTCGTGACGTACCTCTATTGTAAAAAGCATGTTTGTAATCAGGCTTATATAAAATAGCCCGGGTAAAATCTTCAATTGCCCCAATGTGGTCTTTTTCTCTGTCTTTGGTACTTCCTCTATTATTCCAGGCAACAACAGCTTTTGGCGACTTTTCCAATGTATCGTCCCACAAAGTGATATTATCTTCCCAAATTTTACATCTTTGAACTGAAAGAACAATTAAGATTACTGTAAAAATAGTTAACAGGCCTTTTAATATCATGGCCTGTTTCGGAAATTTTTCAATCAGAGTAAATATTCCCCATGCTACAAATATAAAAAAGCCAATAGAGGGTATATAAGCATAACGATCAGCCATTATTGCACTTCCTACAGGTATTAATTGCAACAGTAGAACAATATTAATAGTGAAAAAGGCAATTGAAAATGCTATTTTCCTATTTTTATTAACAAAATAATAAAAGGCATACAAAATACTTAAGCTTGGAACAAGAAATAACCAGTAATATGCCGGCATACTTTTATTAATAATATCCGGATAAGGATATATCGCTGCAAGCTTTATCGGCAATATTAATTTCAGAATGTATTGAGAAAAGGTATAGCCTGCAAAACCAATCCTTTTATAAAACTCATAACTATTTTCATCATGTAATGCATTCCCTGCTTTTTGAGCATAGATAGCTACAACACCAAATATCATTGCAAGAATAAAAAATGGAATTTTTTCAGCAATTACCTTCTTATCCAAAAGCTTACGGCTAAACAAATAGTCTATGGCTAATAATGTAACAGCCAATGAAACTGCTTGTCCCTTTGATAATAGTGATAGAACAAATAATAGGAGTGAAATAGCATAGTATTTGAAATCCTTTTTATTTATATAGTAAATATATGCTATTAGCGAAGCAATAAAAAATAGGGCATAAAGAACATCTTTACGCTCAGATATCCAGGCAACTGATTCAACATGAAGTGTATGCACACCAAAAAGCAATGCCGCAGTTACAGCAATATCAAATCGTCCTAAAAGCAAATATACCAACCACAAAACCAATAATGTATTTAATATATGTAGCAAAATATTGGTAAAATGATATATCCATGCATAAATTTCACCCTCTTCATCTTCACCACCAATTTGATAATCAAATGAGAGAGAAAGCATTGCCAATGGATGGTAATTACCCATGTAGTATTCTGAAAATATTTGTTTTATGTTTTCAGCTGAGATTTCTTTTAGAGTAGGATTATCCGTTATATAATTATCATCATCCCAATTGGTTATACCATTAGTGAAAGCTGGATAGTAGGCTATTGATGTAACAACAATCAATACAATTACCCATATTGCTAAGGTGGTTGTTGAAAGTTTTTTTTGCAGAAGCCTCTCTTTAGGTTTAGCTCTAACTACAGTTTTTTCAGACTTTTTTACAAATTTATTTTTCTGCTTCACAGTCCATATCTCTTTGGTACGCTACAAAAATATAACAATTAGCGATATTGAAGAATTACTCATGTAATAAAATGTATTAAATACCTATCTTTGTTCTATTAAAGTTTAACTAGTGGCTATAGGAAAACACCAATAACTTTCCCGGTAATCTCGGGACAGGCTGTTATGCTTACCTTG
>JAOZNO010000273.1 GCA_029933755.1 Bacteroidales bacterium
TAGTGTGCCGGTAATCGGTTTATAATTTTCTCCATTTATTGAATAATATGTTTGCTCAACACCGGAGTTGTAGTCTTTAGAGTTAATATTTAATGACAAGTTCGACCCTAAATATGTATCTTTTCCGTTGAAGTATTTTGATGATTTTTGATAATCCAATTTTGAAAAAGGTGCAATCCCATCAACATAAACTTCCCAAATTACCTCTATTTGAGGGTATATTGTTTTTTTTGATTGTTGATCTGTAGCCCAGCGACTTCTTATTTTATTTTTACCCTCAGTATCAAAATAATAGGGGTTTGTATATTGTTTTGTCACTTCACTTTTCATTAAACGCCCAGTATCAGTAGGGCTAGACGCAATTCGAATATATGCTGGTAATTTTTTATTCCAAAATAATTTACCTTCTTCTGAGGCATAGGATTTTATTTCATGTTTTAGTTGATCTTGTGCAAAAGTATTTTGTACTAAAAAAACAGTAGTAAAAAGGAATACGAATTTCAATAAATCTAAGTGTTTCATCTGTTAATTTTTAGTTTTAGCTAAATAAATTAGCTAGTTAGGTAATTGTTTTTTGTTATACAATTTTAAGCTCGCTCCGAAAACCCGCTTAGCGGGTAATTCTATAAAAAGCGAAAATGCATCATGCTGTTATCTGCCTGTTAAAAACCCGCTTAGCGGCTATTAGCTTAAATTTCAAGTTTTCGGAGTAGTCTCAATTTTACAGATTCAAATTCATACCAATTACAAGTATATCATCCGTTTGTTTCGATTTACCTTCTTTTTTCCAATCTTCTATTGTTATATCTAAAATTGCTTTTTGTTCTTCCATACTCTTTTGGTGAATATCAAGTAATAATTGGTGCATTTTTTTGCCCATAAATTTTCTGTCTTTTTCTCCACCAAATTGATCCTGATATCCATCAGAAAAGCTATAAAGGAAAGTGTTTCCAGCAAGTTGAATTTCCTTTTTAGTAAAATGGTCATCTTTTTGTCTCTGTGTTCCACCAATTGAGAGGTAATTTCCTTCTATTTCTTCTAAAACACCATCTTTAATAATAATTAAAGAGTTTTGAGCACCTGAAAAACTAATTGTTTTTTTCTTGTCATCAAAAATTATAATCGTACCATCCATACCATCATCATTACCCGTGTGTTGTTGGTTTAATGCCCTGTTTACTCCAATATGAAGTTCTTCAAGAATTTTATGAGGTTCTAAAATGTTATCATTCAAAACAATCTGATTTAAGATATTCGAGCCAATCATTGACATAAATGCACCAGGAACCCCATGCCCTGTACAATCAATTGTTGCAATAACTAGTTTATTCTTTATTTTGGTGTACCAGTAAAAATCTCCACTTACAATATTACGAGGTTTGAGCAAAATAAAGGATTCCGGGATATAGGAGTTTAAGGAGACTTCTCGCTCTAACATAGCAGTTTGAATAAGTTTGGCATAACTGATACTCTTCATAATCTGGTTATTTTGCCTATCCAGTTCTTTGTTGTTTACGTCAAGCAAGTCTCTTTGGGAAATAATCTCTTCTTGTTGTCTTAAAATCTCACTATTTTTATTTGCTAATTCAATATTTGCCTTTTTCTTTTGATAGAATGCATAATAAAGAAGAAGAGCAATAACGAGTACAATAGAAAAAATAAATGCAAAAATTATATTCTTTTTTTGTTGCTCTAATCGCTTTTGTTCTGCTTGTTCTTTAAGTATTTTTTTTGCTAATTGTGCTTTAGATAAGGTATTTGCTAACGAATCAGCTTTTGAATGATATACTTTTACTTCTTCCTTTTTTTCTTTGAGCTCCACTTGTGTTTTAAGCAACTCCATTTCTTGCAATCTTTTTTCAAGTGCAATTCGTTCAGAGCGTAATTTTTCATTCTCTATTGCCATATAACTCTTCGCAACTTCTTCATCCTGCATTTGCTTATAGAAAGTCATGTACTTGTCTAAATATTTTTTAGACTCCACTTGATTTCCCATACTCTCATAGGTTTCAGCTAATTGAAGATAAAAAACTGCTATTTTTTCAAGATTGTTGATTTCCTGTGCATAGCTTAGTGCCTCTTCGAGATACTTAATTGATTCGTTATATTTTTTTAACTGTTTATATGAGGATGAGAGATTTAGTAAGGAGTTAAAAAGGTTTTCACGACCGGAGACTGTATTTTTTTCTTTTCTTCTGGTAGCCACAACTTCTACTAAATGATCAACTGATTTTTTGTATTGTCCTAAATCTGAATAAATCATACCCAAATTACTATGAATACCAGCCATTCCATTTTCATTACCTAATTGCTTATTTAGTTCTAAAGATATTAAGTAATACTCTGCACTTTTTTCAAAATGATTACGATTCCAGTATATTTCTGCTATTTGGTTTAAAAAATCACTTGCATTTCGTAAATCAGATTTTGTTTGATATAATTCATAGTTTTCAGTATATTTTATTATTTGGGCTGAGTCCTGTTTCGTAAGATTCTGCTTTGCATAGGTTTGCGAAAGAGTATAACTTTTCTGAAGTATTAGAAAAAGAAACAGGTAGAATAAAATCTTCAAATTTTTCATTAGCCAAAAAGTAAATTGAGCTGGTTTTTACTACAATATATTTCGAATACAATAGAGCACTAATTTTGCTGCGTCTATCTTAGTTTATAGTCCAATATATACTGCCGCACATAGGTGTTTAATCTAAAATATCGTATTGTTAATTCTTTTGATATTAAATTATTTTCACTTGTATTGTGAAAGGTCTAAAAATAATTTAATGAACGTTTTATCTGTATAAACAATGTTTGATATTGATAGAAATATATGCTACAATTTTTAAACCATACTTTATGATTTGAGTATAAAAATGGTATTTGTTGATTTAATTTTGATTTTTTGTTTTTTACACCTCTTATTGGTTTATTAGGATAAATTTACAAAATTTTTAGCTATTAGAACGTAATTATAGTTTTTTTTGATAAATACGGTATCGTTTGTAAATGTCGGCACCAAGTCTTTTCATTTCAGCCCGCATACGTTTGTTTTCTTGCATTACCACATGAGAATCAATCAATTCCATTCCTTTATTTTTTGCACTCTCCATTAGTTTAACAGCCATTAATATGTCGATGCCATGGTTCCGGTATTTCTCTTTTACAGCTCCTAAAAGCAAATTAAGCTGTTTTGTCTTTTTCCCGGATCTAAGGATATGCCATAATCCAAATGGAAACAATCTGCCTTTTGCTTTATTAATACCTTTACTAATATCTGGCATTGCAATAACAAAACCTATAATGTTTTGGTCTTTATCAACAGCAGCTTTAACAAACTGTGGATTTATCAGATAAATAAAGCGATTGGCAAATTCAAAAATTTCTTTGTCCAGAAAAGGGGCAAAACCAAATATATTTTTATAAGACTCATTAAGCAATTTGAAAACAGGGTAAATAAGAGGTTTAAGGTCTTTACGTTTACTAAATTCTAAAATATTATAGCCATTTTTAAGAGCCCTGGTTGAAACTCTTTTATATAAATCAGGAATTGAATCAGGAATATTTAATTTGTATTGTACCAAATCCAGTTTTTTATTATATCCACAGGATTCAACAAACTTACTTAAATATGCAAAACTATGGTTTGTTACTATTACTGTCGGTTTATCAAAACCCTCAATTAATATCCCCTGGGGCTCTTTATCACTAAACCCAAATGGACCAATAATATGATCCATACCATTTTCTTTTGCCCAGATTTCTACTTTTTCTAAAAGTGCGTTTACAATATCAGGATTTTTAGTGCTTTCGAGAAATGCAAACCTTCCTTGTTTTTGATTATTTGCATCATTATACTTATTATTTATAATTCCCATGACTCTTCCTACAGGTTTATTATCCTGGTAAGCAAGGTATAGTACGGTTTTAGAATATGAATAAGTGTGATTTTTTTTATGTGAATAAAAAGTCCATTCATCTGAATAAATTGGATGTAGCCAGTTTTTGTGTTCAGAATGTAAGTTTTCAGGTAAAAAGATATACGTTTTAAGATCTTTCTTTGTTTTAACTTGTTTTATTGTAATGCTCATAATTTTAAACTTAAGGATCTAATTAATTAATACATATGGTGATTTCTTATTATAGAGCGCGTAAATTTTATCTCCCAGCAAATATAAAATTGGTGCAGAAATGAGACCACCTATAACATCGACAACATAATGTGCTTTAATATAAACAGTTGAAAAACATATTAATAAAGCAAAGGGAAATATTAGTAGGGAAAGCTTTTTGAAAGTTTTGACTGAAATTAATAAAATAATCCAACTAAGTCCTACATGTGAACTGGGAAAAGCTCCTGTAGGCGTTTCACCGATATCTTGAATAAACTTTATTATTTCCCCCCAGAAGAAAGGCTGACTTATTTCTACTTGCTCTACAGGAAAATAAAATTGAGGTCCAACAACAGGAAATAAAGCAAAAAATAAATAATAGGTGTATGAAGAAAAGATAATGATAAAAAAGGATTTTTCAAATTCTGTATTTTTCTTAAAGAACAGGATTATAGGAAAAATGATTATTATCAAATAAAATGAAAAATAAGAAAAGAACATCAGTTTGTTAAACCAAAGGCTATTGTATTTTAAACTAAACCATAATGACGGTTGTGATCCAAATATTGAATTTTCTAATTGAATAAATATCTCATCTAAATCAGGGGAAAATGTATTGTTATAATATCCGGTTTCACCATAAAAATAGGCCATAAATAGTAATGGGTAAAAATGCCATAGAAATAAAGCTAATTTATTGTTGTTATTTGTACTGAGTTTAATAAGGATGAAAATAATTAGTAAAGCAGTAATTCTGGCACTAACTAACATAGAAAAATATTCGGTTTTTTCTTTACCTAAAACGATAATTACTCCAGTAATAATTATGAATATCAGGACAACAAAATCAGATAGATTAATTTTTCTAATCATAAATTCAGTAAAAAAATAATCTGTAAAAATAATAATATTGTAGAATATCTAACTATGTATACTATTTTGAGTAAAGTTTAGATGGTGAAACTTTAGATAAGTCGTAAAAATAAGAAAGACTCAAATTGCTGTAAGTCTTTGATATTTAAATAGCGAGATGGTGACTTGTCTGTCCCGATTTTATTTCGGGGAACGCCCGACCTTCCCGATATTAATCGGGACGCTCTTTTTCTATTTTGCAGATTCGATTAGTTTGGTAATAAAAATCCTTGATTTTTGTTTTTTGATGTACCTTTCTCTGTTCAAAGCCTCTGTATTTGTGTCAAACTCTTCGGAATAAACAATTTTCCAGGGTCTTCCACTTTTAGTAGATTTAGTAGCACCTGCATTATGTCTTTCTAATCTTGTATTAATATCAGATGAAGCACCTGTATAAAATTTATCTGATTTTTCACTGTAGAGAATATAAATGTAATATTTTTGCATAACACAAATCATAAATAAAAAAAGCCCGAAAATTCGGGCTTTTGTAGCGAGAGGGCGACTTGAACGCCCGACCTCGTGATTATGAATCACGCGCTCTAACCAGCTGAGCTACCTCGCCATTCTATTCTTATTACTGGTTTAATACT
>JAOZNO010000274.1 GCA_029933755.1 Bacteroidales bacterium
AATTCGGACTATTTATTATTACCGAACGTCAAACCAATTAAGAAATGAAACCCGATTCACATATACTCCAAGCAAAAATTTTGATATACTTGCCGGAGTAGAACTTCGTTCAAGCATGATTCAGGGTGATTATATCAAATCTGGTGAAGAAAACCCTGATGAAACAGGAAATATGACATCACAATCATATTTGGGAACTGCACATTTTAGAAGCTTTGACCTAGGGATATTTTCTCAATTATCATACAAAATAATGTCTGATTTAAAATTCACTCTTGGAGGAAGAGGTGATTATAATAAAATACGAACAACAGGAGGCTATGGTTTTGTTTTTAACCCCAGGGCAGTTATGGTTTACACGCCGGGTAATTTCATATTTAAAGCAATATACTCCGAAGCTTTTAAAGACGCATCATATTTACAGCGCTATTCAACAAGTGAGTCAAGACTGTTAAACAACCCTAATCTTCAACCTGAAAAGGTGAAAAATCTTGAAGCTAGTGCATATTGGAAAATTAATGATGATTTAAATTTTAACATCGCAGGATATAGTGCATACTACAGCAATGCTATAAAATCAGTAACAGTAACATTAGAAGACGGATCTCAAACAGAACAATTTCAGGCAGTAGGATCACAAACCATTAGAGGCTTACAATCTGAACTTAATTATAAAATTAGAAATTTTAATTTCTATGCAAATTACACATATACTTTACCTATTGATGATGAGACCGGGCTTATGATTAGTGATATTGCCACGCATAAAGCAAATCTGATAGCAAATGCCCCCTTTTACAAGTATTTTAATTTAAATATACGTACAAATTATGTAGGACAAAGAAACTCTGGTATAAATACATCTGGAAGTAAAAATCCAATAACCGAATTTGATCCTATTGTTATATTAAACTCTACACTTTTGGTATCAAACTATATAAAAGGCCTATCGGTAAGTTTATCAGTAAATAATATACTTAACACAGAATATTTTGTGCCGGGTGTACGCGATGCAGATGGTGTACGTTATGCTTCAAGATTCCCTCAATTTGGCAGGACTTTTTATTTATCAGTAAGCTATGAATTGTAATGGATAATAAAAAATTCACATGTGTAAAAATTATTTTTTCTAAATACGCAAAAGAAATTGGTGTTTTTAGAAGAAAAGTGTGGGAAGTTGAAAGGGAATTTGATGTAGATGCTTTTCCTGAACAATCATGGCTTGATGATTTAGATAAAACTGCCGTCCATTGGCTTGTTTTTAATGACGGTGAGATTGTTGCTTCAGCCAGATTAGGAGTATATTTTTCGTATGCCGAAACACCATACATGGAAATTATGAAACCATACAAATCACTGCTGAAATTACCAATAGCTTCCTTAAACAGGTTAGTGGTTCATAGGGATTACCGGGGAAATCATATAGCTCAGCTATTAGATGAAGCAAGAGTTGAAGAAGCCAAAAAAAACAAAGCAAAAACGCTTGTTGGCCAAGCTGTTGCAGGAAGAATTAAAGGATTACAAGGGCTTGGATTTGAATATATTGCCGACATTGGCAGAATTAAAGAATTCCCCAAAACGGAACTTTGTCTCATGATAAAAAAATTATAAACCTGACAATTTGCAAATATAATGAGGACGATCGCAATTCTTCTGATTTTTATATCTATTAGTAGTCACTCCTTTTCACAAAACGATTTTGTGATGTGGACAAAGCTGTCGCCTGAAATCAGGTTAGACATTGAAGACACACCATTTGAATTTCGCTGGCGTCCGGTTGATTACCTCATAACACCAAACCTTAGGTATGGAAGAACAGATGTGATGCTAGGTGTGAAATTTTGGAAACTTAAAGTCTTCAGCTATTCAAAATTTGATGAATTTGAAAGACTATGGACTGGAGTAAGACTAGATTTAAATCTCAATATGTTTAATAAAAAGTTGTCAATACATATTCAGGAGAGATATTTTTGGGGACTTAATGACAAAACATTTGATCAGGTTTATTTAGTGGATTTCATTATGTACAAAGTAGCAAAAAATTTCCATTTAGGGGTATTAAGCTACGGACAATGGTATATAAATCAAGAAATAAATGAAGGACTATTGTCAGTGGGGCCAATAGTAAAAATTGTTTTACCCTATAATTTTCATATACTTTTAACCTCTGGCAAAGAAATATTTCATCGCGAAAGGTATATTACTATTTTAAGATTAGGATATAAAATTTTCTGGAAAAATCAAAATAAACCTATTGATTTTGGAGTCTAAATCTACCATATTAAGATTATTAAACATTGAGAAATCTGAAGTAAACTTTGTGCTTTGGCCAGTTGTATATTCCTTCTTTTTAGGAGCTGCAATGGCCTATTTCTTCACAGGTTCTACATCATTATTCCTGAGTGGTTTTGAAAGAGATATGATTCCGCTTTCGTTTATTATTGCAGGCATTGTAGTTATAGGGATAGGTCGAATATATTCATATTTACAACAGAAATACCAATTCACATATACAGCCGTAGGTGCCTTAGCCTTTTTACTGATCTCTGTTGCAGTACTTTACGCCATTTTTTCTGTATTCCATTCCATTATTCTCATTTTTGTTTTATATGCATGGAATAGAATTTTTGCTTATATACACAATGTTGTTTTTTGGGGAATGGCCGGAAAATTATTTTCGCTGCAACAAGCAAAACGTGTTTTCGGACTAATTTCTGGTGGTGAAGTTATTGGGCTAATTGTTGCATTCTTTTCTGTTCCTGTTTTATTAAAATTTATTAATACCGAAGACCTATTATTTATTTCTACAATTTTCTTATTTGCAGGATTTTTGGTTTTACTGTTAATTGTTAAGAAATTTAAAGTAAATCTTAGCCAAATAAAAAACAAAGCTGTTAGTAAAAAACAAAAAGAACCTAATAATGTAAAACAAACCGGGTTTTTTTCAAACAATTATTATAAGCTATTCTTTTTTATTGCCTTTTTACCTGTATTCGCACAGTTTTTTGTCGATTTTATTTTTCAGGCACAAGCCAAAGTAGAGTTTCCTCAAAAAGAATCTCTAACTGCTTTTGTTGGAGTATTCTTTGGAATAAGTGCAGTAGTTGAATTTTTTCTTAAAACATTTCTTTCTGGCAGATTAATGAATAAGTATGGGATGAAATTTGGTCTTTTGGCCTTTCCTATAGTTTTAGCATTTAGTTTTGCCCTGGCATCTGTTGCAGGTCTATTTTTTGGTACGGTGGCATTGTTTTTTTCATTTGTTACCTTAGGACGACTGTTTACCCGTGCAGTTCGTACTTCGTTTAACGATCCGGCAACTCAAATTCTTTACCAACCACTTCCGGTAGATGAACGATTATCTTTTCAGAACAGAATTGAAAGTGGACCAAAAGCTTATGCAGGCATTGCTGCTGGTTTAATATTGTATGCTTTCACAAAAATACCTTCATTTAGTCTGGTTTATTTTTCAATATTCTTACTTATTGTCATTTTCTTTTGGACTAAAATAGCTATTGAAATTTATAAAGAGTATAAGCAAATATTACAAAATGTTTTATCAGGTGAAGGTGAAAAAGAGCCCACAAATAAAATTGAACTGGTTTTTAATTTACTGATGGAAAAAATCAACAGTTCAGCAACTGAATCCAAAGATTCATTTCTGAAACTGTTTGCATCTATTTTCCCATTTAGATTAGCAAAACTGAACAAAGAAAAAGAAAATTTAAACGACTTTGAATCTACTAGCTACAAACTAAGAGAATTAGTTGATTTATCAAAATCGGACAAAGTTTCAAAACGTGTAATTGCAGCAAATGGTTTTGCAGAACATGCAATATATAAAGTTGAAAGGTTGTTAACAATACTCTTAAAAGATGAAAACTATGACGTACGATGCGCTGCAATAATAAGCGTTGGAAAAATGAAAGCAAGTGAGCTTTACCCCTATTTACTAAATAATTTCAGAATAACTGAGTACAGAGATATTGTTGCATCAGCAATGATTAATATTGGACATGGTATTTTATATGATTTGAATCTTTATTTCCGAAAAATTGAATATGAACCCAGACTACAATTAAAAACAATTGAAATATTTGAAAAAATAGCTGGTAAAAAAGCGATTGTAATTTTACGTTCAAAAATAAACTATCCTAATAAAGTAGTAAGTAACCGGGTAATTGAAGCATTAGGAAACTTAAATTACACTCCCGACAATTCAGAACGAATATTGCTTTCGCAGAAACTTGAGGAAGAAATAAGAAACTATGTTTATGCATCGGCAGCTCTGAATGACTTTTCTGACTTAACAAAAAATCAAGATATCAGACAAGCCATGATTGCTGAACAAGGTCAAAAAAAAGAAAAAGTTTTTGCTCTACTTTCAGTTATTTATGATTCTTTTTCTATTCAACTTATTCGCGAGAACCTGGAAAGCAAAGATGCAAACTCCAGAGGATTTGCTATTGAAATTGCAGATACAGTGGTTTCTGAGCTTCATAAAACCATGCTTCTACCCGTTTTTGAAGACTTATCAGATATTGAACTTCTTAACAAATATAAAGACCTGTTTGTATTTGTGCGCCTATCAGTTAAAGACCGGCTTATTGACATAATTAATTCAGATTATTCGGTTACCGGGTATTACACCAAGGCAATAGCAATTAGCCAACTTTACCCGTATAAGATAAATTCCATAATTCGAATTTTAAGAACAAACTTAGTTCACCCAAATCAATTAGTTCAGGAGGCAGCAGCACTTACACTTTTTGAAAAAGATGAAGAGCTTTTTAAAGAGCAGATAGCTAAATTTGCGCCCAAAATGCCAGAGTTAAAATATCTTTCCTTAAAAATCATAAAGGATGAGCATAAACGAAGCTTCCTGATTCTTGAAAAACTCAGACTATTAAATGCATTTGATATTTTCAAGGACATACCTAACGATCAGCTTGTTGAATTAGCAGAACATTCTACTGAAAAAGTAGTTAATAAAAATGACACCCTAACAATTGACAATCAAAATAGGTCTGAATTATTTATTCCTTTAGCCGGTGTATTAGTTGAATTAGATTCTGGTGAAACCATGGAACCGGGAACAATTATTAGTACTTTCACAAATGAAAATACGGATAACTTTATGGTATTGTTAGCCGAAGAGAAAACCATCCTGTTAAAAACAAATATGTATCTGTTAAACAACCTGCTTATAAACAACCTCCGTTTTGCAAAAAAGTATATTGACAGTATTTAAAAAAAATAGCATTAGTGTTAAGTCAAGCCTGATGTTTCAGGTGACATATTAACTTTTAAGCGGATGAAAACCGCTAAAAAGTATACTGGAACCAACCTTTTAGCGATTAGAATCGCTTAAAGGTTAACCTGATTACTCAAACTTTGATATTTGACTTAACACTAGAATCCAGGCTATTACGTTTGAAACAACTTTTTTTTGGCAAGTTTAATTATAATGGCTATTTTTAACGGTATTAATGTAGCCTATGGTATTAACTAAAAAAATAATAGTAGAACCTGTTGTTCATCGTTCTGAAAAAAGGCTAAAGCTTTTGTACAGTTTTGATACTGATTTGAATAATACAGTAAAATCTATT
>JAOZNO010000275.1 GCA_029933755.1 Bacteroidales bacterium
TCATTGATTTTTTAAAGTAATCTCCAAAGGAGTTACTTAAGTCTGAGAACTGAAGGCTGTTCTCGTTCCAAAATTGTAAAACACGACCTGTCCCGATTTTTCGGGATGAAATTAAGAAAAATACCGACTTTATAGACAAGCTCTACTTAGTGGCTATTGTCAAGAAGGCTTAACTTGTGGGAAAGATCTGTAAATAAAATTTTCATTGATTTTTCAATATTAGCATATGGAAGTATGTCATTTGATTGATAAATAATCATTAATGCAACTTGCTTATTGTAAGACATTAGCTGCTCATATAAATCATTTTTATTTAAACGAAAGGCCTCACGAATTCTACGTTTTAATAAAATGCGGGTAACTGCCTTTCTAAAACGTTTTTTTGATACACTTATAGCAGACTGAACCGGTACTTGAGCAGGTAATTCATCACTTATCCACAGAAGTGTTAATGGATACTTTCTAATACGGTTAGAATTTTCAAATAACTTACCAATCAGAATTTTACTGCAAAGCTTTTCTTTTTTGGGATATTTGAAATGCATTGTTTCACAAATTTATGTAAAGGAAGTAGTAGTTTATAATAGCATATATCCTCTAATACATATTACTATCTGTTACAAATAATTAGTATATCAATACTCCGAAAAGCCGCTTAGCGGGTAATCCTATTGAAAGCAAAAATATATCAATCTGTATATCCGCCTATTAAGAACCCGCTTAGCGGCTGAATGCAGAAAATCATATTTTTCGGAGTAGCCTCAATATTGAATTTTTCTCCCTGAGCTTTTTTACTAAGCCAAATAGAGGTTTATATTTCAGATACAATAAATCTGTCTGTCCTCTTTAAAGCGATCAGACTGATTCACATAAGTTTTGCTTAGCCAAAATTTAAGCTATGAATTAACACAAAGTATTAGCAACATTTAAAAAAACTCACTTATTCTTAAGCACCATTCTTTATATAAGTTTCAATAGCCATGGTCATTGAAGGCAGTTTGGGCATAGGTGCCTGAATATCTAATCGTAAACCGGCATCTTTCACAGCTTTTGCAGTGGTATTACCAAACGAAGCTATTTTAATGTTGTTTTGTTCAAAATCTGGAAAATTCTGAAGTAGTGATTTAATTCCCGAAGGACTATAAAATACAAGAATATCGTAATTTACATCAGCCAAATCAGATAAATCACTACTTACTGTTTTGTAAAATATTGATTTAGTATGTTTTAGCTTATACTTACGTAATTTCCTTGGTATTTCCTGTTTGTGAGAATCTGCTAATGGTAATAAGAATCTTTCCTCTCTATGTTTCAATAAAACTTCTATCAAATCATCAAACTTACCTTTACCATAAAATATTTTTCGTTTACGGTAAACGATATATTTTTGCAAATAAAAAGCGATCGATTCAGTAATACAAAAATATTTCATCGATTCAGGTATGCTAATTTTTAGTTCTTTTGCTATTCTAAAGAAGTGATCTACAGCAGTTCGACTTGTTAAAATAACAGCAGAATGTTCCAAAATATTAACCTTTTGCATCCTAAACTTTTTAACTGTAATTCCCTCAACATGAATAAATGGTCTAAAATCAACAACTATGTCATTTTTTTTGGCCAAATCAAAAAAGGGTGATCGATCGTTTGTGGGTTTTGGTTGCGATACAAGAATTCTTTTTATTTTCACTCCCTAACTATTTTCGTTTATACTAGAAATACACTAATTAATTAAAAGCCTTAATATTTTGTAACAAGCCCGTTAACTATAACTAAACTGGCACAAATAGCTTTACTATTAATAATATGGGTATAATTTCAAGGGCACAAAAGTACAAAATCATATAAAATAACGAAAACCTATTTGTCAAAAAAATAGAAATTATTTTAAAAGCCCTTGTTATATAAGCAATTACATATATGAAAAATAAACTAAATATTAATAAATTAACGCTATTATGCGGTGCAAATAGTATTCCAAACAAAAAAATCATGTTTAATATCCCTAATAATATCAAAATATTATTGAAATAAAAAATATACTCTGAAGCTGCTTTTCCAGTAGAAACAAATTTACTAATTAATAAGATTGAAACTTTATAAATGTATATAAGAACAAAATTAAGAGCCATGTAACTAAAATATACAAACAGTTTATTGTCCTTATCAAATGGTAAATTAAAATGCTTAACTACAGAAATTAAAAAGATTCCAAAACTTAAATGAAATACAAAAAGTAATAAAAGTTCATTTATAGCGAATAGTTTATTTCTTTCATTATAAAGTACTTGTGAATGTCTAAAACTGATAATAGATGATAAAGTACGCTGCAAATAGCTTTTACCATTTAATTTTACATAAGCAATTAATGTCGTCAATAAAATCAAAATCATTAACAAATAATCATTTTCATGAAGTTTAAATTGGGTATCACTATTTTCCACAATATCTTCTTCTTGAATACTTGAATTTAGATTTACTTTATTGCCTGGTAGTTGATTAAAATAAGATTTATTGAGAAATTTATTTGTTAAAGAAGGCTCCTCTCCTGAAACAGAATAAATATAACTTGTAGCATCAAAGCCATCTTCAATCTGTTTGAATAAAGCACTTTTACTACTATCTTTTGATATTAATAGTTTATTTTTAAAATTATTCTGAAAGTTCGTATTGCTAACTATTGTGTCTGATTTCTTTATTGTATCAGTCTGAGTATTGTTTTGTTGATGATATAAAAACGATTTACTCATATAAGGAATTGAATAATAATTTTGCCTGCAAAAGTAAATAATTTATTACATAAAAGGTATAATATTTATAAATTTGTTCCACGAGGAGCTGTTTTACAAAAAAATACTAAAGGCTCAAAACCCTCTTATCCATGCAGAAAGCTGCTCTTTCAAAAAATAATGAAAAATAGATTTAACATCCTGCGAAACTTCGGTCTTCCGGCTTCTAACTTCTATCTCGCTTTTCTATAAAAACCCATTTAATACAATTCAACTGTTTTATTTCCACGAAATTAATAGTAATACCATTTACAGCTAATTTTATATATTTTTGTCGAATACAGCAAATAAAACAAAACCATTATGCAAAATACAGATTACTATTTAGTAGAAGATTTATTTACAGAAGAACATAAATTAGTAAAAACATCATTAAAAGACTGGGTAAACAAACGAATAAAACCCACAATTGACAGTTATGCACAAAATCATAAATATCCTGAATTCATGTTTGAAGAAATGGGGGAATTGGGAGTATTTGGATCCTTTATTCCCGAAAAATATGGAGGTTTGGGATATGATCAAATTTCATATGGAATAATGATGCAAGAACTTGAAGCGGGTGATTCAGCAATAAGATCAACCGCTTCTGTACAAAGTTCATTGGTAATGTATCCAATATTTGAATTTGGTTCTGAAGAGCAAAAAATGAAATATCTTCCAAAATTAGCATCCGGCGAATTTGTTGGTTGTTTTGGTTTAACAGAACCAAACCATGGTTCTGACCCAGGAAGTATGGAGAGTAAATTAGTAGAAAAAACAGATCATTTCGTTTTGAACGGAACAAAAATGTGGATTACAAATTCTCCAATAGCAGATGTAGCAGTTGTTTGGGCAAAGGATGAAAACCAAAAGGTAAGAGGAGTAATTGTAGAAAAAGGAATGAAAGGTTTTACTGCACCGGAAATAAAAAATAAATGGTCACTAAGAGCCTCTATAACCGGTGAACTCGTTTTTGATAATGTATTAATTCCTAAAGAAAATATTTTACCAAATATTAGCGGTTTAAAAGGCCCCATGATGTGTCTTAATTCAGCCAGATATGGCATTGCCTGGGGAGCAATAGGTGCTGCAATTGATTGCTATCAAACAGCGATACAGTACACAACAGAAAGAAAACAGTTTAAAAAACCTATAAGTTCTTTTCAGCTTACACAAAAGAAGCTTGCTGAAATGATTACAGAAATAACAAAAGCACAATTACTAATATGGCGACTGGGAGTTTTAAAAAATGAAAATAGGGCTACACCCGCTCAAATATCCATGGCAAAACGTAACAATGTTGAAATGGCTTTAAAAATTGCACGTGACAGCCGTCAAATGCTGGGAGCAATGGGTATTGTAGGTGATTATCCTATAATGAGACACATGATGAACCTGGAATCAGTAATTACCTATGAGGGTACACACGATATTCATTTGCTTATAACCGGAATGGACGTAACCGGACTTGCGGCTTTTAAATAATGACAGCACTCCAAAAAGCCGCTTAGTGGGTTATCCTATTAAAAATGAAAATGTATTAGTTTCTATATCTGCTTATTAAAACCCGCTTAGCGGCTGAATGCAGAAAATTACACTTTTCGGAGCAGACTCAATAATAAAGGTTTAAACAAAATTATAAATAGAGCTGAGCCAGAATAAAAAAGAGTCATTGGATAATTCTCCAATGACTCTTTTTTATTGATACAATTCATCCCCAAATCGGTAGTATCAAATATTATTTGTTACTCCCTTCAAAAAATGCTAATAAACTTTCCTTATTTTCCCTATCAAATTTAACAACAAACTGTTCATTCTTAAAAACATAATGTCTTGAAGTTAACTCACCATCCGTACCGTAATATACATGTTTATATACTTTTAGACTGTTTTTATAAGCAACAAGCTGCATAAAACAATAGTTATCAGTACAAACGTTATCTTTAACAATAGCAACCTTATCAAAACGTTCGCCATCCTTTTTAAAAGCAATTACGTCTTCTTTAGCAAATTTTATTTTCTCGCCATTCTCCAGAGTTCCAACAAGGAACGATTTTACACCATAACGAAGCGTCTTTAAATAATAGAAATTTTCATCCGTTTGAACAAAATCTCCGTCATTTCCACCTGCAAACAAACTAGTACTTAAAAAAACAAGTACAATAAATGTTAAAACTTTTTTCATAATTTAATCCTCCAAAATTTAATGTGAATTTACCTTAATATATTTACTAAGGCTAATCCATTTATTGTACCAAAGTTTTTATTATACTCATTTTATGATACTTAACTACTAAAAAGAGTTTTTTTTAACAATTAGGACTGTACGGAAATGATGCAATTACTGTCCAATTTCGAACATTGAACGTCGTGGCGAATGTAGCGCAGCGGAATGTGGCAGTCCCCTGAACAATGAACGTGATGGAGAGAGCAAAGCCCGTGGGTCCCCCCAGCAATTAAGAAAGTGCCCAATTACAACAAACAAACAAACCGCATAACGCACATTTGGAGATAGCTTCGCTACCACTCGGAATGACGTTCGTTGTGCATCGCCATGATGGACGTTGAATAGGCGACGGAGCAAGGCTGGCGCACAAATAAGACCCCAAACCCCTGAGAGGGGCTTTACTTCTCAGCTTAATAGTAAAAGTCTTCACATAGCTTTGGGGTTTCTAATTATTCTCTGCGGTAAAAGCCCCCTTTCTCAGAGCCTGTTCCGGTAACCCGGAAGGGTTGGGGGTCATATGTTGGCGTAAGCAATTTCCCAAAACACCCAAAAAAAGATCGTCATCGCGAACCGCTTCCAGTAAAGAAACACAAAGAATAACAGCAATAA